>DASQDV010000792.1:0-3617 GCA_035633995.1 Pyrinomonadaceae bacterium
CGCGCGTTTTCGATGATCAACTGCGGGTTGGTGACGCCGACGGTCGGCAGCCCGTCCGTCATAAAGACGAGCATCTTTGGCCGGTCGCTTGAGTCGAACTGTTTGAGCGCGGCTTGCAGCGCGCCGTTGATGTTCGTCCCGCCCGTCGGCTGCAACTTCCCTACGAACTCCACGCCGCGCGCCCGCCCGCGCTCGTCAGCCTGGATGAGACTGCCCTCCATCAAATGCTCCTCGCCCGCGAACGAGATGACGTTGAAGCGGTCTTCGGCGCGCAGGGTCTTCACGCCGAACAGCATCGCGGCGCGCGCCTTCTCCATCTTCCCTTCCTCGGCCATCGAGCCGGAAGTGTCGATCACGAAGACGATGTCTTTCGCCGTGTACTCGCTCTCCGCCCAGTTGTCTTTCGGCGAGATCATCAAAAGGAAATAACCGTCCTTGCCCGGCTCGCGGTGCGTCAGAAGCGACATGCCGAAGTCTTCGCTCGACAACGTGTAGAAGAGTTGGAAGTCCTGCGGCTCGCGCCCGCCCGTTGATTCGAACGATACGCGCGCGCTCTGCCCGCCGCGCGAGGGGCGCACGTCAACGGCGTGGCTCGGCGAATAGATGTTGCGCAGAGGCTTGTTGCCTTCGATTTCAAGCGCGCCCGACACCCTGCCGATTGAGGCGAGATTGTGGTTCGTGCCGAGCGGGTAGCGATAGGAGACCGTGCCCGACTGCGCGCGCAAAACCTGCGTGTAAGTTAACTCCAACTTCTTGTCCGCGCGGGGCGGGATGGGAAAGATGCTGGCCTGAAACAAATCCTTACCGGCGTATTCGAGCAGACCCGGATCGCGCTGCTTGCGCACGATCTGATCGTAGATGCGCCGCGCTTCCTCGCGCGAACGCACCTCGCCGACGAGACGGCGCTCGCCGTCCCAGATGGCAAACTCGGAGATGGAGGCGGTTTCGGGGATGGGGAAGAAATAGGTGCCTTCGAGCGTGGCGTCCGAGTCGTTGCGAAAGATTTGTTCGATGTGCGTGGTCGCCACCTGCGCGTTGATCTTCGTGTCGATCTTGATCGACTTGACGGGCAGCGCGGGCGGCAACTGCACGGGGCGCGGCGGGCGCGGGCAGTTTTCGCACGGGCGCGGCACAATGACGCCCTGCGCGTAAGTTTCGGCGGCGCTGCTCGCGGCGAAGAGGATTAAGAGGCTGAAAAAGAGGCTGGCGGCGAACTGGCGGCTACGGCGCATAAAAGGGGTCTCCTCGAAAGTCCAAATTGACGGCGGGCGGGCACATTTTCCGCCGCCCTCGTCTCCTAGAACGACCGCGCGAGTGTTTCTTGCGAGCAGATCGTAAATCGTGAGTCGTAGAAAAGACGTAAATCGCGAATCGTCAATCGTAAATAGAAGAAATCCTGTTTTCTCGATTCACGGTTTACGATTCACGATTCACGGTTTTGGTTGTCAGTTCATCGTGCGCAGGCGCGGGTGGCGGATGGCATGGTAGATGATGAAGAGGATGATGATGAGTCCTCCGGCGGCGAGCGTGTGCGGCGCACCGTAATGGCGCGCGGCGACCCCGGCGATGAAGTTACCGATGGGAAACGCGCCGATGAAGGAGAGCATAAACATGCTCATCACGCGCCCGCGCATCTCGTCGGTGACGAGTTCCTGCAACAGCATGTTCGTGACGGCGACGGAGCAGACGACAGAGAAGCCGAGGCCGAACAGCATCACGAGCGACAAAGGCAGGTTGCGCGAGAGCGCAAACCCGATGAGACACCCGCCGAAGGCGAACGAGCCGCCGAGCACAAACAGCCCCCTGCGCCGCAAGTTGCCGAGAAAGGTGAGCATCAGCGCGGCGATGAAGGAGCCAGCGCCCGCCGTGCCCGCCATCACGGAGAGTCCGGTTTCGCCAAGCCCGAGTATGTCGCGCGTGAACACCGGCAGCAGCGTCATGTAGGGCGCACCGAACAGGCTCGACACCGCCGCGATCAGCAGCAACAACGAGACGCGCCCGCGACGCCGCACGTAGCGGAAGCCGTCCATCAGATCGAGCCACATAGACGCCCGCCGCACGCCTCCGGGGCGCGAGACAACGGTTGTTCCGTCCGGCGATTTGATGCGCACGAGCGAGAGCGCGAAGATGATCGCGACGAACGAGAGGCCGTTGACGAAAAAACAGCCCGCCAGCCCGAAGAGTTGGAAGCCGATTCCGGCGAGCGCCGGGCCGACGACGCGCGAGAGTTGAAACTGCGTCGAGTTGAGCGCGATGGCGTTCGACAAATCCTCGCGCCCGACGAGGTCAATCGTAATCGCCTGATACGAAGGCGAGGCGAGCGAGAAGCAGCAACCCGTAATGAACGAGGCGAGCAAAATAATCCACACGTCAGCCGCGTCGTTCACGAGGCCGGTGGCGATGAGGAACGCGAGCGCGAGCGCCGTCAACCCCGCGCCCGCCTGCGTGAAGATGAGCAGGCGCTTGCGGTCAATGCGGTCGGCGTAGACGCCGCCGAGCAGCGTCAGGACGAGGCCGGGCGAGGTGGCGGCGAAACCGTCAACGCCGAGCCAGAAGGCGGAGTCCGTGAGTTTCAGGACGAGCCAGCCCTGCGCGACCGTCTGCATCCACGTGCCGATGTTCGAGAGGAACGCGCCCGCCCAGAAGAGGCGGAAGTTGCGGTGCGTGAGCGCGCGAAACATCTCGCTCGAACGAGCGGCTCGCGGGGCGGTTGGCTCAACGAATGCGGGCATGATTTAACTTGATACCATCCGTAGGGCATCCGATTCAAACTCGCATCGCCCGGAGGCGCAACTTTTCCGCGCCGCCCGACGAATAAGATGTTTTGCGACGCGGCCTCAAGTCGTGGTCTAATCGCGGCACGCTGAGGAGCCGATGCACGCATGTCCCGGTTTTCATCTCAATCTACAGGAGAATTTTTCATGCAGAGATTTCAAGCGCGCCTGACCCCGTTCGTCGTGAACGTCTGTTTGATTCTGGTCGCCTGCCAGGTCACAGCGACAATCACGGCATCCGAGGTTCGGGCACAGTCAACGCAGACGCAGCCAACCCAGCCACAGACTGCTCCGCCGCAGCCGAGCAGTTCACCCCAGACTATGCAGCAACCTACGACCGGCCAGCCCGCGACTCCGGCGGCCAACCCCGCAGACGTTAATTCGCTCGACGCCATCCTCGCAGCCATCTACGATTCCATCTCCGGCGCGAAAGGCAAGGCGCGCAACTGGGATCGTTTCCGCTCGCTGTTCATTCCCGGCGCGCGCCTGATCCCGACCTTCAAACGCCAGAACGGCGAGTTCATATCGCGCGCCCTGACGCCCGAAGAGTTCATCACGTCGTCGGGCAAGTTCATGGAGGAGCAGGGATTCTTCGAGCGCGCCGTCGCCAACCACGTCGAGACGTTCGCCAACATCGCGCAGGTCTTCAGCGTCTATGAAGGGCGGCACGACACGGCTGACCCCAAGCCTTTCGTGCGCGGCATCAACAGCATTCAACTGATGAACGACGGCAAGCGCTGGTGGGTCGTCACGATCTTCTGGCAGGCCGAAGACGCCGCCAACCCGCTCCCGCAAAAGTATCTCGACGCGAAGAAGAAATAACCCGCGCTCGGTTTGAACGCG
>DASQDV010000793.1:0-3780 GCA_035633995.1 Pyrinomonadaceae bacterium
GGGGCTGGCGGGCGACTACGCGGAGGTCGTCTGGAACGAAATCTACCGCGTGCCGTCGGCGGCGCAGGATGATATTTGCGATTATCCACTGGCGCGCAATCTGGTGACGCTCGCCGTCGCCGTCGCCTGCGAAACCATCGTTGATTTCGTCGCGACGGGCGCGCGTCGCAGCCACACGATCACGCTGCGCGATTTCGCGGTCAGACCTTACGAAGTTAATTAGCGGCCTCGCTCTCTTTGCGCCTTACGGTTTTCTTCTTTGCGCCTCCAGCGGGAAATACGGTTCACGCTGGAGGCGCAAAGTTAAAACCGGAGGCGCAAAGAAGACATAAGAGGTTGTTAGTCGGGTTGTCATAAAATTATCCGGCGAAAAATTGTCCGGCGAAATTTTCAAGAGGGCTTTATGGATTATAAATTTCAAATCAATCTGGGCGGCCTCATCGACCTGCTCTCGAATCACATCTACAGCAGCCCGCAAATCTACGTCCGCGAGTTGCTGCAAAACGGCGTGGACGCTATCCGCGCGCGCCGTTACGTCGAGCCCCGGCACGAGGGCGCGATCCGCATACGCGTGCTCGACGCGACGGAGAGCGGGCAGCCCGCGCTCGTCTTCGAGGACAACGGCATCGGCCTTGACGAAGCGGAGATACATCGCTTCCTCGCCACCATCGGCCAGACCTCGAAGCGCGGCGATTTGTCAGAGCAGCGCACAGACTACATCGGTCAGTTCGGCATCGGCCTGCTGTCCTGCTTCGTCGTGAGCGACGAGATCGTCGTCGTCACGCGTTCGGCGAAAGAGAGCGCCACAGCGACCATCGAGTGGCGCGGGCGCGCCGACGGCACTTATTCGATCAAGGTGCTTGAAGACGAAGAGATGGAGGCGGGCACGCGCGTCGTCTTGCGCTGCAAAGCGGGAAGCGAAGAATACTTCGCCCCGCCCGCCGTGCGGCGCATGGCGCGCCACTACGGGAGCTTGCTGCCTTACCCGATCACGCTCGACGCGGGCACAGAGACCGCGCGCATCAACGAGGAACAGCCGCCCTGGAAGCGCACTTTCACCGACGCCGCCGAGGAGCGCAGGGCTTATCTCGACTACGGCAGCGACACGTTCGAGATGACGTTCTTCGATTACATCCCGCTGCGCTCGCAGGTGGGCGACGTGCAGGGCGCGGCTTACGTGTTGCCGTTCTCGCCGAGCCTCGCCACGCGCCGGACGCACAAGGTCTATCTCAAGAACATGCTCGTCTCGGAAAACGCCGAGGGGTTGCTGCCCGACTGGGCTTTCTTCGTCAAGTGCGTCGTCAATGCCAACGAACTGCGACCGACCGCCTCGCGCGAGAGCTTCTACGAGGACGAGGCGTTGATGCTGACGCGCTCGGCGCTCGGTCGCTGTTTGCGCGAATACCTCGTCGAACTGGCGACGGAGCAGCCGCAACGCCTGCGCAAACTGATTGACCTGCATTACCTCTCGATCAAGGCGCTGGCGGTTGACGACGACGAGTTTTACGGATTGTTCATTGACTGGCTGCCCTTTGAGACGAACGCGGGGCAGATGACACTCGGCGAATATAAGCGGCAGCATCGCGTCCTGCGCTACGTGCCCGACCTCGATCAATTCCGGCAGATCGCGCGCGTCGCCGCCTCGCAATCGCTCGTCGTCGTCAACGCGGGCTACGTCCACGACGCCGAACTGCTCGGCAAACACTTCGACCTGTTCCCGGCAACGCCCGTCGAAGTGGTTGATTCGACGCGCCTCATGCACGGCTTCGAGTTCCTGACGCTCGACGAGCAGGACGCGGCGGCGGACTTCACGGTGTTTGCCGACAGGGTCTTGCGCCCGTTCAACTGCGCGACGGAGATGCGCAAGTTTCTGCCGCGCGAGTTGCCCGCGCTCTACAACGCTTCGAGCGAGGTCAACTTCCTGCGCTCGGTCGAACAGGCGCGCGAAGTGTCGGACTCGCTCTGGTCAAACGTGCTCGGCAATCTCACGGGCGGCCTGCCCGGCGATGCCTTCGCCTCGCTCTGTTTCAACTACGACAACCCGCTCATCTACAAGTTGAGCCGGATGCGCGACGAGACGCTTTTGCGTCTCTCGATTCAAATGCTCTACGTGCAATCGCTTCTCTTGAGCCATCGCCCGCTCAACGCGAAGGAGATGTCGCTCCTGAACGACGGGCTGCTCGGCCTGCTCGAATGGGGCGTGGAGGTGGAAGGGGGCTGGGTGCAATAACTATGACTGCCGTAACACCCGATCAAGTCGGCGAACTCTTCATCCGGAGCTACTATCTGGAAGACGGCGACGCGAAGATCATGTTGCTCGAAGAGGCCGTGCGCCTCGCGGACATCTGCGGCGATTTCTCGCTTCAGTGCGATGCGCGCGACCAACTCATCACGGCGGCCACCTTCGGCGGCGCGCCCGAAAAGGCGCTCGTCGCCTACTCGTGGTGTCTCGCGCAGCACGACCGGCGCGCGCACAACGAAGAGGCAGGGTTAGACCAGTGGCGGCTCCTGTGGATGTACAAGTGGATTCTCACCAACATCGCCAGTTTCCCGCAGATCGGCAAGGCGCAGATCGAAGAGATGCTCGACGACATGGCCGCGCGTTACCAGCGCGCCGGCTATTCCCTGCGCCCGAACTACATGCTGCGCCATCGCATCTACAAGTTCTGGGACAAAGAGAAGGCGGCCTACTATTTTCACAAGGCGCATGAGACTTACCGCGACAGCGCGAGCGATTGCGCGGCCTGCGAACTCGACGATGCCGTCTCCTTCGCGCTCTATCAGGGAGACGACGCGGAGGCGGCGCGTCTCGCCGTGCCGATCATTCAGGGCCGGCTGCGCTGCGGTTCGATTCCGAAGATCACGTTTGCGAATTTATTGCTGCCGCTGCTCGGTCTCGGTCGCGCGGACGAAGCCGTGAGCCTGCATTTGCAGGGCTATCGTCTCATCGCGCGCGGCGGCAAAGGCTATATCTCAAGCATCGCCGACCACCTCACCTTTCTCGCCGTGACGGAGAACTTCGACCGCGCCGTGAGAATTTTCGAGAAGCACCTGACAGACGCCGCCGCGCTCGCCGATCTCGCGTCGAAGTTCGACTATTACCTCGCCGCGTGGTTTCTGCTCGACACGCTCGGCGAGCGCGGTCGCGCGACTTTGAAACTGCGCCTGTCGCCGACGCTCGAAGTTTACACGGAGGGCGGCGTGTACGAGACGGCATCGCTCGCCGCGTGGTTTCTGGAACAGGCGCGTGCGCTGGCCGCACGCTTCGACGCGCGCAACGAAAGCGACTATTACACGCGTGACATCGAAGAGGCCGCCGCGCTCAAAAAAATCTTCACCCCGCACCCCATCCGGGAGGCGGAAGAAGAATACATCGCCACCTGAAACAATTATTGCGGAATGCGGATTAGAAAATAAGAAGTAGTGTCCGGGTTTGAATTAAGGCAGAGGGCTGAGCACGCCGCAGGTAATAATTGCCACAGACGGAGTTTCGTTTCACGCGGCCTGCCCGTTAACGCCCAGCAGGCGCTCAAACTCCTTCTTCACTACGGGGTAGCATTCGCACGACACGGCCTCCAGCCCCCGGCGGTCGAGGACGGCGACGCGCCCCCGCCGGTACCTGATCAACCCCGAGTCCTGAAGCTTACCCGCCGCCTCAGTGACGCCCGCCCGCCGCGTGCCCAGCATGACGGCCATGAACTCGTGCGTCAGCTCCAACTCTCGCCCCGTCGCCCGGTCGCAAGTCATCAACAGCCACCGCGCCAGCCGCCCGTCGAGCGG
>DASQDV010000794.1:0-1757 GCA_035633995.1 Pyrinomonadaceae bacterium
GCCGCGCTCTTTGCCGGACTCTCTTACGCTTACGGCGGCGCGATGACGGGGCTGCTCGGCGTCGTCGGCTTTCACACGAACGCGTTGATGTGGCTGCCCCTGCTCCTGATCCCGATTGAGCGCGCACGCCGGTCGCGCCGCGTCGCCTCCTGTCTCGCGGCGGCAGCGGGCGCTTATGCCCTGTCAGTCCTCACGGGCTACGCGCAGGGCTTCGTCTTCAACGCGCTGGTCGCCGCTTCGTATGCCCTCTTCCTGTCGCTGTTTGTGAATGACGGGGGCGCGGGAAGCGGCGCGGAAGGTTGGTTCGGTTGGCGGCGCTGGCGTCCGGCGCTCGTGGCTTTCGGCGCGATTGCGCTCGGCGCGGGCGTGGGCGCGTTTCAGATTTTGGAGACGATGCGCGCCGTGCGCCGCAGCATCCGCCGCACGCTCATCTACCCGTTCTTCGTAAGCGGTTCGTTTTCGCCGCGCGTCGCCTTGAAGTCGCTCGCCGCGCCGCTCTACACGGAGCGTTTCGCCGACGTGGGAACTTACGTCGCGCCCATCGTCCTCCTGCTCGCGGTGGCCTCCGTCGTCTTCGCCTTGAGACGCACGGCTGCGACCCGACGAGACGCGCGCGTCTTCTTCTGGGCAGGCGCGAGCTTGGTCTCCTGCGTCCTCATCCTCGGCAAGTACACGCCCGTCTACGGGCTGCTCTATCACGTCCCCGTCTTCAACAGTTTCCGCGTGCCCTCGCGCTTCTCGTTCGTCTGGACGTTCGCCGCCTCCGTCCTCGCCGCTTATGGCTGGGACGCACTCGCCGCTCTCGTGCGCGAGCGCATGGCGACCGTCGGCGCGCGCGCAATGCCTGCGCGCAGGCGTGAGGTGTTCATCTTCTACTTCGTCGCTGTCCACGCCGCGCTCGCGGGCTTCCTCTGGTGGCGGCGGACGCGCAACTTTGCCCTGACGGATTTAGACGCGGCGGCGGGCGCGGTGCCGCGCGCGTGGGTCGAGGGCTTCTGGTACGCGGGCTTGCCCGTCTCCGATTATCTCGCGTGGAAACTGGCCTTCACGATCCTGACACTCCTGCTCGTCCTGCTCGGCTGGAAACTCGGCAGAACGCGTGCGCGTCGCTTCGCGCTCGTGGTCGCCGTCGCGCTCATCTGTTTCGTCGAGCCGTTCATCGTGGTCGCAAACTGGTGGCAGCCGTTCGCCAAGTCGCGCGCGCGCTTCGGCGCGGCCTCGCCCGTCACGCGTTTTTTGCAGGCGCGGCAGGCGGAAGAAAAGACGATGCCGCCCTCGCGCATCTACACGCGCGTCAACCTGTTCGCGGAAGAGTTTGCGGAGTCGCCGCGTTTCGACCCGCCGAATTTGACGGCGCTCTACGGGTTGGAAAACGTCGGCGGCTACGAGCCGCTCATCTTCGAACGCTACAGCCGCGCGCTCGGCAACGTGCACCTCGACGCCTCAAGCCCCATCCCCGGCTTCCCGCTCAACCGCGCCGTCTTCGACGCACGCTCGCACATCCTCGACCTGCTCGGCGCGCGCTTTGTCGTCAACGCCGACATGGAGACGACGACCGGCACGCCGACCGTCGAGCGCGACGGCGTGCGCTTCAATGCCGCCGATCTGGCGACGGAATTGCGACCCGGCGAAAATATCTCGCTGACGGCGGGCTACACCGCCGCGTGCGACACGCTCGCGCTCGTCACCTTCATGTCCAACTCGGTTGAAGTGGAAGACGGCACAATCGTCGCGCGCGTGCGCCTGCACACGAGCGA
>DASQDV010000795.1:0-6602 GCA_035633995.1 Pyrinomonadaceae bacterium
CGCATCATCTGCACCGCGACGCTCGAAGAGAGCGTGCCGCGCTTCCGGCGCAACAGCGGGCAGGGTTGGTTGACGGCGGAGTACGCGATGCTGCCGCGCGCCACCTTTCAGCGCACGCAGCGCGAGACGGGGCGCGGCGGCCCTTCCGGGCGCACGCACGAAATTCAGCGGCTCATCGGGCGCAGCTTGCGCGCCGTCGTTGACCTCTCGCTGCTCGGCGAACGCACCCTGATGATTGACTGCGACGTGCTGCAAGCCGACGGCGGCACGCGCACCGCTTCGATCACGGGCGCTTATGTCGCCTGCGCGCTGGCCTGTCAGAAGTTGCAGCGCACGGGTAAAATCTCGCGCGCGCCGTTCAAGGGCGAGGTGGCCGCCGTCAGCGTCGGCATCGTGGACGGGACGCCGCTGCTTGATCTGAAATACGACGAAGACTCGCGCGCCGCCGTTGACATGAACGTCGTCTGCACGGGCGACGGGCGTTTCATCGAAGTGCAGGGCACAGCCGAAGGCGAGCCGTTTTCGCGTGCCGAGATGGACGAACTGCTGGCCTTAGCCGCCGTCGGTCTGGAAGAACTTTTCGCCGCGCAGCGAGCCGCCATCGCCGCCGCGTCCGCCGTTTGAAGCACGCCCCAGCGCGGGGCAACACGGCGCGGCGGCCTCTGCATCTCAAGTAACGTCTCTGGAAACTGTTAACTCGAACATGTCTCTCGAAGAACGCCTGCGAACCAATAACACAGGAGTGAAGTTTCAAAATATGCGACGCTTGATCATTCTCATCGCCTGCGCGCTCCTCCTGCTCGCCCTCCCCGCGTTAGCGCAGGACGAGGGGGGGCAGAAGTACACCAACGAGCGGCTCGAATACACGCTCGAATTGCCCCACGCGAAATGGCGTGCGCTGATACGCCCCGACAGCGCGCACAACCACACGGAGTTCATCTACGGCGACCGCAGCGACGGACTCCTGCGCATCCGCAAGGAAGTGGTTGACGCGGGCACGACCGCCGCAGACCTCTCGCGCCGCGACCACGATCTGAAACTGCGTTTCAAACCCGGCTATGTCGAAGGCAAAGAGGAGCGGTTCACCGGGCGCATCAACGGCGTGACCTCCTCTTACGAGTACACGGGCGGCGGCAAAGCGATGCTCGGACGCATCTACTACCTGCAAGCCGACAACCGCACCATCTACGTCCTGCACTTCACCGGCGCACGCAACATACTCACGCTCCTGCGCAATCAAACCGACTTGATGGCGCGCAGTTTTCATCTCAAGTAAATAGTCAATAGTCCGTCGTCAGTGGTCAGTTGTGTAGTGACTGTCACACAAGTTGCTAAAGACAGTGTTGAGCAACCGGCGACGGACAACTGATTGCTGACAGCTTCCTTATGCAACTTGCTCATGGGCTGGCGGTGAGGCCGTCGCGGATTGACGGGCGTGGGTGTTTCGCGACCCTCCTCTTTCGTAAAGGCCACAAAATCGCGGAGTATGCGGGCGAGCGGATTTCGCGTCGGGAAGTGGCGCGGCGCGCGCGCGGGCGGCGCAAGCTGCGCATCTGCGCCATCAATGCTTACTGGAGTCTGGACGGGAGCCGGGGCGGCAACGGCACGCACTACATCAACCATTCCTGCGCGCCCAACTGCTACATGCGCATCACGCACGGCCACATCCTCTTCATGGCGCTCAGAGACATTCAACCCGGCGAAGAGATCACGCTCGACTACGTCACCACACTCCATTCCGACGACAAACGCTGCCACTGCAAAGCTCCCACCTGCCGGGGCACGATCAACAAGCAGTGACGGGCGGCGAGTCGGTGCATAAATATGCTCGACTCGCCTTTTAGTATCTCTAATTATTATGTTTTGAGAGGAATGCAAAGATGTCGTCGAACATCTCTTTCGTGATGGTGTGTTTGACGTTCGGGTAGAGTCTAAAGTCGGCGTTCAGCCGATTATCCTGATAAAGTTTTTTTGAAATTTCCCAACGCTCGAACGGCGTTTTGCCGAACAGCGCGAAGATTAATTCTTCGTCCTCCTTTTCGTAGCTGTCTCTGAAGACAACCGAATCGTTGTCGTCCTTGTCGCCGAGGAACACGAACAGCGGCACTTTACGCAAATTTTCCAAGTCGATCTTTTCGCCCGAAATCGCTTTGAAATCGCCCGTCCCAATCGGATAGCGCAAGGTCTTCTCTTTAAAGACGGCGACCGGCGCGATTGCCCAGCCGCCCGGCGAGCCGACGACGGCGGCCTTCACGCGCTTCGGATGCAGAAACGTAAAACGATTGGCGAACATTGCCGCAGCCGACCATCCGAGCAGCAAAACTCGCTTATCGAATTTCAGTTTTTCCCCGGCGAGCCGCGCACGCGCATCGTCAATCATGGCGATCAGTTGTAAATCAAACCGCGCGAACTCTTTTTTGCCGGTCGTCATCGCGTCGCGGTCGAGCGCGTGCGTGTAAATCTTCCAATCGGTCTGGGGGCGCGGGAAAACGGGCATCAGAAGGGCGATGCCGAGCCGGTCTGCGATTTCGCTGTTATTCTTAATTTTTCGCTTCACGTCCGCTTCGTGAACGGTGAAATCGTCGCTGGTTTTGCCCGCATTGTTCGGGATGACGAGAATCGTGTGCGTCTTCTTCTTCCCGCCCTTAGCTGTTTCGTGCAGAGCCTTCGGCACGTACAGGTAATACGGATAAGCAAAACCTCTGGCAGGCTTCGCTTCGATTTTGCTGGCTTCGGACGAAGCACTGCCGGCGGTCTGTGCCGAAGCGATGACGGGGACTAATAAAACGAGCAATAAAAGATAGAGCGCATTTTTCATGACGAATTTTAGACTCCGATTCTAAAGCTTCCCGTTATAGAAAATAATCCCAAATGTATTATGCGTTCTTCCCCGAGAGCAAATAATTTCTTTCCGATAATAAGTTCGGCCAGTCAAGTATATTTATACCCAAATTAGAAAAGCCGTTAAAGCGTGAAGCGTGAATAGAGACGAACAGTGTTCGTCTATTTTACGATTCGCGATTTACGGCTTGCGGCTTTTTACCTGTTGCCTGTCACTTCCACCGTGTCGTGCGCGAGTTGGACTTCGGTGAGCACGGTGTTGATCATCTGCGAGAGGCGCTGCGCCTCGGTATGGATGATTCCGGCGAACTCGCGCGCCTCGCCGGAGACGCTTTCGTCGCCCATCAACAACTCTGCGAAGCCGTTGATGCTCGTGATGGGCGTGCGCAGTTCGTGCGACATGCGAGAGATGCGCACGCTGCGCTCCTGCTCGGCCTCCTGCATCTGTAGCACTTCGCGCACGGGATGATCGGGGAACAGTTGGGTCGAGCGTTGCGGGTGCTGGCGCGTGAGCAGGCGGTCTATGATCCAGAGGCGGCGCAGCAGGACGCCGAGCGCGAGCACGAGCGCCGCGACCGAGACGATCATGGGGACGCTCGGCGGCAGCGTCGCGGGGAGACTCCCCGTGCTCGACAGGACTTGCAGCACGAGCGCCGCGAGCAAAAACAGCGCGACGAAGACGTAGAGCAGCTTGAGCAGGTAGGTGTTAGGACTTTTCAAGGCGATTTCTGAGGAGTCAGAGGCGGGCGTTCAAAATTATGGCCGGAAGCAGCACGCCCGGCCAGCATCCAGTATGACTTGGCAGGGCGGTTTGAGGCAAGCGGTTTTTTCAACGGACGGGCGCGGGCTTTTCGCCGTCTGCCTTGAGAGTGAATTGCAATTGAGTTCGATGAGAAGTTGAGACTCATCGCCGCAGCAGACGCCGAGCCGCAAAGGACGCACAGAGAAATTCATCGCTCTGCGCCAACCCCGCGTCTCCCTTGCGTCCCTCCGGTGCAGGTCTTTGCCCCATGCAACGATGCATCGCTCTTAAAGCGCGGCGAGCGCGGCGAGCAACTCCGGCTCTTCTTCGCCGGCGACCGTGCGCAGGTCGAGCACGACGCGTTCGTCGAGTATGCGCGCGATAACGGGCGGGCTTGATTGCCTGAGGCGCGCTTCGAGGGCGGTGGCGGAAAGCTGCTCGTGCGTGAGGGCGATGAGGGCGGTCGGCGGGTGCGTGGTGGGCGCGGAGCCGCCGCCGATGGCCGATTCTCCGGCGATGATCTCGAATTTAAGTTCACACGCGCCCCGCCCCGAACTCGCGCGCCGCACGAAAGCGCGTGCGCGTTTTTCGACTTCGGCGCGCGTGGCGGCGAGCATGCGCAGGGCGGGCACTTCGCTGAAAGTTGCGCCGCGCGCATGAGCGTCGAGCGTCGCGGCGAGCGCGGCGAGCGCGAGTTTGTCGGCGCGCAGCGCGCGGTAGAGCGGGTTGCGGCGGCAGCGTTCGACAAGCGCGCTGCGCCCGACGATCAGCCCGGCCTGCGTCGCGCCGACGAGTTTATCGCCGCTAAACGAGACGATATCCGCGCCCTGCTCGATGGATTCGCGTATGACGGGTTCGTCCTGAAGGTTGTACGCGCCGAGATCGAGAAGCGCGCCCGAACCGGCGTCTTCGTAGAGCGGCAGATCGTTTTCGTGTGCGAGCGCGGCGAGCGCGGCGAGCGCGGGCGCAGCGGTGAAGCCGACGATGCGATAGTTTGAAGGGTGGACGCGCAGGATGAGCCGCGTCTCCGGCCTGATGGCGCGCTCGTAGTCTGCGAGGCGCGTGCGGTTGGTCGTGCCCACTTCGACCATCGAAGTGCCGGACTCGGCCATCACGTCGGGCACGCGAAAGTCGCCGCCGATCTCTACGAGTTCGCCGCGCGAAATGATGGTTTCGCCACCGCGCGCGAGCGTGGAGAGGATGAGCAGGGCGGCGGCGGCGCAGTTGTTGACGACGAGCGCCGCCTCCGCCCCGGTCAACTCGGCGAGCGATTCTTCGACGCGCGCGCCGCGACGCCCACGTGCGCCCGTCGCCAGATCGTATTCGAGCGTGCAATAGCCTGCGGCTTCCTCCGAGACGGCGCGGCGCGCGGCCTCTGAGAGCGGCGCGCGCCCCAGATTCGTGTGCAGGATGACGCCCGTTGCGTTGACAACGCGGCGCAAATTGTTTGCGTCCGCGCGCGAGACGGCGCGTTCCAGGCGTGCGACGGCCTCTGCCAGCAAAGCCTCGCGTGTGAAATCTCCGTTTGCAGCGGCGTCGTCGGCGTTTGCGTGCGCCTGCAACTCGGCGCGCAGTTCGTCCGTGATGCCGCGTGCGAGCGCGGTCAAACGACTTGAGCCTGTGCGCTCGGCCAGCGCGCGTGCTGCGGGCGTGCGCAAGAGCGCGTCAACGGAGGGCAGCGCGCGCAGAAGTTGTGTAGCGGGCATAGGAATTTGTCCGTTGTCGGTGGTCAGTCGTCCGGTGTTTTGTTTAACGCAACTTGAATAGTTTAAGGCTAAAAATCGCCGAATGATAGCAATAAACTACGGAGGGCGAACAACTGGCAACTGACCCCTGACAACGGATAACTATTTTCGTTGACACCGCTACGAGCCAGACGTTATGTTCGAAATGGACGCGCCGCGAGAGTGCGCGCGGGTGAGGAGAGGTAAAAGCCGTGCCGATTCGTCAAAACAGTTTCGCGCGCCGGGCGCGTGAACAGCAACAGCAGCAGGCACAGAGCGGGGTCAGGAAAACCATCATCGAGCGCGATGCGCAGCCGACGATTGACGAACAACTCGTCAGGCTCGAAGACGACGTGCGCAAGCTGAAAGTCGAGTTTGACATCTACTTCAACGGCTCCTCGAAGCGCCCGCCTTACGACACGAAGGGGCGCGTCGAGACGCTCATCAAACGCCTCGCGGACGAACGCCAACTCACCTACGCCCAGCGCTACCACTACAACTCGCTCGTCGCCCGCTACACATCGTTTCGAGACCTCTGGCGGCGCACCATTCAAGACCGGGAAGAAGGGCGCGGGGCTTTTGCCGCGCGCGCCGCCGCGAAGAAAGAGAGCGAGTCGGCACCGGTCGCGCCCGCCTCGACGTTCGTTTGCGCCGATGCGCGGACGGACGTGCCCACAGTGAAGAGTCTCTATGACACTCTGGTCGAGGCCAAGCGGCAGTGCGGCGAGCGCGTTGACGATTTTTCGTTCGCGCAGTTTCACCGGATGCTCGCGCAGAAGACCGAGACGTTGAAGGAGCGTCTCGGCTGCGAGCGCGTGCGCTATTCGGTGCAACTCGAAGGCGGGCGCGTGCAGTTCAAGGCGAAGGCCGACAAGTAGGGAAGCGATTAAAGCGAAAAAGAGTCGTACTTAAAATTCGACGGCGCGCCGGTTGGAATTGTCCAATGAGCGCGCCGTCGAATTTTTGCCTTGCGGGAACTCGTGTTCGAGTCCTTCGGGCTTGTCTTACGCTTCCCGACTCTCTAGAGACCGGAAGCGGTCAGTGGCGTTCCTAAGCGGAAGCTGAGTGGGGGGAGATTACACCTTGGTCACTTTTTCGGCTTGCGGGCCTTTGGGGCCTTGCGTCACCTCGAACTCGACCTCCTGACCTTCTTCGAGCGTCTTGAAGCCGTCGCCCTGAATGGCGCTGTAGTGAACGAAGATGTCTGACGAGCCGGGCTGTTCGATGAAACCGTAGCCCTTCGCGTTGTTGAACCACTTGACCTTACCGGTAATTCTAGGCATAGCTAACGAATC
>DASQDV010000796.1:0-3997 GCA_035633995.1 Pyrinomonadaceae bacterium
AGACCATCTCGCGCAGGACGAAGTAGCGCACGATATCGGGCGTGAAATGGCGTCTGAGCGTCGGCAGGTTGATCGCATTGCCGAGCGTCTTCGACATCTTGCGCCCCGCGTGATCGAGCCACGTCCCGTGCGCGATGACCGCGCGCGGCTGCTCGACTCCGGCAGCCATCAGAAACGCAGGCCAGTAGATCGCGTGCTGGCGCAAGATGTCTTTGCCGACAAGATGCGTGCCCGGCCAGAACTTGTCGAAACCTTTTTCGCTTTCGCCCGCCGCGCTTCCCCAGCCGAGCGCGGTGATGTAGTTCGAGAGCGCGTCGAGCCAGATGTAGATCGTATGCGCCGGATCGTCGGGCACGGGGATAGCCCAACTGACCGAAGTTTTGAGACGACTTAGGGAGAGGTCTTGCAACCCGCGGGTGATGAAACTGACGACTTCGTTGCGCCGCACGTCCGGTCTGAGGAAACCCGGACGCGACTTGTAGAGCGCGAGCAGTGCTTCGTCGTAATCCGAGAGCCGGAAGAAATAGCTCTCCTCCGCGACGCGGTCGAGCGGCGCTTCGTGAATCAGGCAGAGCGGCGCATCGCCCTCAATTTGCGGCTTCGCGTATTCGTCCTCAGTTTTGAACGTCGCACAGGGCGCGCAGAACCAACCCTCGTAGTGGCCTGTGTAGATCGCCTCGCGCCCCTTCGGCGTCTGCGCGCGGGCGATGCGACGCCAGAACTCCGCGACCGCTTCATAATGAAAAGGCTCGGTCGTCCGCATGAAGATGTCGTAGCCACCGTGCGCGGTGTCGAGTCCGAACGCTGCGAAGTTCTGTTTCAACTCGCCGACGATGTAATCAACATGTTCTTTCGGCGTCTTTCCGGTGCGCGCGGCGGCGCGTTGCACGTTGATGCCGTGCTCGTCCGTGCCGGTCAAAAACAGCGTCTCATAGCCGCGCTGCCGCCGGTAGCGCGCCACGCAATCGGCCACCATCGTCGTGTAGAGATGCCCGATGTGCGGCAAACTGTTCGCGTAATAAATCGGCGTGGTGACGTAGAAAGTTTTCATAACGAAAGAATCGTAAATCGTGAAGCGTAAATCGTAAATGGACGAAGACGCGTTTTATCTATTCACGATTGAGGATTCGCGATTTACGACCTGTGGCCTTGAATCAACGACATGGCTTCGGCGCGCGTGCGCGGGTCTTTGCGAAACGCGCCGCGAATGGCTGACGTGATGGTGAGCGCGCCGGGTTTCCTGACGCCGCGCAGCGTCATGCACGTGTGCTCGGCTTCGATGACGACCATTACGCCGAGCGGGTCGAGGCCGTCAAAGAGCGTGTCGGCGATCTCGGACGTGAGGCGCTCCTGCACCTGCAAGCGGCGCGCGAACGTGTCGGCCAGCCGCGCCAGCTTCGAGAGGCCGAGAATGCGCCCGCGCTTCGGGATGTAGGCGATGTGGCAGCGACCAACGAACGGCGCGAGATGATGTTCGCAGATCGAGGCGATGTGAATGTCTTTGACGATGACCAGTTCGTCGTGCGAATCGCCCGGCAGCGCGACGACGTGCGCGCGAGGGTCTTCGCGCAGCCCGGCAGTCAGTTCCGCGTACATCTCCGCGACGCGCTGCGGCGTGCGCCGGAGACCTGCGCGCTCCGGGTCTTCGCCGATGCCCTCAAGAATCAGCCTGACGCCTTCGGCGACCTTCTTAAGATCAACTTCCTTCGCTTTCATCTTTTCCATGCTCACCTGCCGCCCTGTCATAAGCCGCCCGCGCCGCCCGCTCGACCGCGTGCAGCGGCACACCCGCACGCGCCGCCGCCGCACGGCAGTCTTCATATTCAGGCGCGATGTTCGACACGCGCCCGTCCCGCCGTGCAACCTTAACATTGATTGCGCCGAACTCCGTCTCCACGCTCGCAAACTCCCGCCCGAGCGCGCGGCGTTCAACCACATAACTCCGCACGCCGAGCGTCGGCGTCTCGTCAAACAACAACTCCGTCAACGCCTCTTGCTCCGATGCTCGACAGAGGATGGAGACGAGCACGCCCGGACGATTCTTCTTCATCTGCACGGGCGTGAAGAAGCAATCGAGCGCGCCGAGCGCGAACGCACGCTCCAACGCGTGGCCGAGGATTTGCGGCGAGGCGTCATCTAGATTGGTTTCGAGCATGAAAAGTTTTTCGCTCGCCGTCTCCGAGAAACTTTCGCCAGCAGTCTTCTCATCCGTCGTCTCGCCGACGATCAGGCGCAGGGCGTTCGGGAAATCTTTATACTCGCGCGTCCCCGCCCCGTAGCCTGTGGCCGCAATGCGCAACGCGGGCAGCGCGCCGAAATTTCCCGCGCAGACGGTCGAGATGATGGCTGCGCCGGTCGGCGTCACGAGTTCGCCCTTGATGTCCATCGAATAGACGGGCGCGCCTGCGAGTAACTCGACGACGGCGGGCGGCGGCACCGGAAAACGCCCGTGCGCCATCTCGACCGTTCCGCTCCCGACGTGCAGCGGCGACGAGACGAAGCGTTCAATGGCGAGAAGTTCAAACCCGATGCACGCGCCGACGACATCAACGATGGCATCCAGCGCGCCGACTTCGTGAAAATGAATCTGCTCGACCGCCACGTTATGCACGCGCGCTTCGGCTTCGCCGAGCCGTTTGAAGATGCGCGAGGCGCGCGCCTTGACCGTCGCGCTCAAACGCGAATCCGCGATGATCTTGAGAATCGCGCTGAGATGGCGGTGAGATTGCCTGTCGGCGGTGCGCACGCGCGCATGCGTCGCGCTGATGCCCGAACGATCAACCGTCTCGAAAGTGATCTCAAACTCTGAGAGTCCGAGCAGCGCGAGTTGCTCTTGCAATGCGCGCGCGTCAGCCCCGGCGGCGACGAGCGCGCCGAGAATCATGTCGCCGCTCGCCCCGGCGAAGCAATCGAAATAGAGTGTCCGCATCAAAATTCCAGTCGGGGCAACACCTCGCCCGCGCGCCCTTGAATCGTCGCGTCGCAGAGCGCGGAGAAGGGCGTTGTTTCGGGATTAATCTCGACCGTGTACGCGCCCCGTTCGAGCGCAATCTCCGGCAGGCGCATCGCCGGGTAGACGAGCGACGAAGTGCCGACGACGAAACAGAGTTCGCAGGCGGCTGCTTCGAGCGCCGCGCGCTCGAAAACTCCTGCGGGCAACATCTCGCCGAACAAGACCACGTCCGGTCGCATCGCGTTGCCGCACGCGCGGCAGATGGGCGGTCGTTCCTGCTCGTCCGCATCGCGCAGAGGCGTGCGCTCGCCGCACAGGGTACAACGCGCCGTCCAGATGCTGCCGTGAAGTTCGAGCACGTCGCGCGAACCGGCAGCCGTGTGCAGGCCGTCTATGTTCTGTGTGGCGAGGCAAAAGTTTTCAAATTTGTCCTGCCAGCGCGCGAGCGTCCGGTGCGCGGGGTTCGGTTGCAGGTCGCCGAGCAGTTTGAGCCTGTAGTCGAACCATTCCCAGACGGCGGGCAAATCGCGCGCGAGCATTCCGGCAGACGAAATCACCTCGAAGGGCATTCCCTTCCAGACCGCCGTTTGGCCGCCGCGAAACGTCGGCACGCCGCTCTCCGCCGAAACGCCCGCGCCCGTCAACACGAAGACACGGCGCGCGCGGCGGAGTCGCTCGCGCAACTCTCCGAGCAAAGCTGGATCGATCTGAGCCGGCATCAAAATCAGGCGGCGATGGTAGCAGAGCCGACCGACGAAGTGTCAAGGGGGCAGGTTTCGGCGCGATTAGCCTCCGCCCGCGCGCTCGCGCTATACTTCTCTTTTTCACACGGGGCGCACATCGCTCCTTAAAAGCCGCGCCGTAGCTTATGAAGAGCCGCGCCGTAGCTTTTGAGAATAACGGATAAGGAAACTCGCATATTGAATCTGCTCGACCTGCAACAAAGATTGGCCGCGCGCGTGCGGCAGACGATTGAAGAGAAGTTCGTTTCGTTCCCGCCCGTGCAGGGCGAGATACCGCCGCGCACCGAACTCGGAGACGTGG
>DASQDV010000797.1:0-6153 GCA_035633995.1 Pyrinomonadaceae bacterium
TGGTGCGCACGATCTCCGCGTTCTCGCGGTCGTCGCCGCCCATGCTGATGAACGAGCGGTCGATCTTCAGCGTGTGGATCGGCTTCAACCTTGAGAGATAACTCAAGGACGAGTAGCCCGTGCCGAAGTCGTCAATCGCAAGTTCGACGCCGAGTTCGCGCAGGCGGCTGAGGAGCGGCACGATGGTGTGCGCGTTCTCCATCAGGACGCTCTCGGTGATTTCGAGTTGGAGCGCGTCGGGGGCGAGGTTGGTGTCGTCGAGCACTTCGACGATGCGTTCGTAGAGGTCGGGCTGCACGAAATGGCGGCTCGACAGGTTGACGCTCAGTTTGAGGCGGTTGTGCTGCGGCGAGATCGCCTGCCAGACGCACATCTGCCGGCACGACTGCTCAAGCACCCACTGGCCGAGTTCGACGATCACGCCCGTCTCTTCGGCAACGGGGATGAAATCACACGGCATGATCAGGCCGAGTTCCGGGTGCTGCCAGCGCACGAGCGCCTCGAAGCCTGAGATGCGCCCGCTTTCCAGAGAAACTATCGGCTGGTACTGCAAACGAAACTCGTCGCGCTCGACGGCGCGGCGCAGATCGTTTTCCAGACGCAGCAGCGCCACGACGCGCGCGTGCATGTGCTGGTCGAAGACGGCGTGGCGCGCCTTGCCCTGCGCCTTGGCGCGATACATCACCGTGTCGGCGTCGCGCAAGACCGCCTCCGGCGTCTCATAGCCCGTCGTGCTGAGGGCGATGCCGATGCTCGCCGTAGTGAAGACCTCGTGCCCGCCCAGATTGAAAGGCTGCATCAACTCCTGCTGCACGCGCTCGGCGAGCGCGACGGCTTCTGCGGGCTGCGCGCCGATGTCGTTTAAGAGGATGGCGAACTCGTCGCCGCCGAGCCGCGCGACCACGTCTGTGGGACGCAGGCAGTGTTGCAGGCGGCGCGAGAGCGCGATGAGCAACTGATCGCCGACCGTGTGGCCGAGCGAGTCGTTGACGTTTTTGAAGCGGTCGAGGTCGAGGAAGAGGACGGCGAAGCCGAACTCGCCGTCGCGGCGCGCGCGCTCGACCGCCTTCTGCAAATGCTCCGTGAAAAGGTTGCGGTTCGGCAAGCCCGTCAGCGCGTCGTGGTAGGCGTTGAGCAGGAGTTTCGCCTCCGTGTGCTTGCGCTCGGCGATGTCGCGCGCGATGCCCTGCACGCCGCACGGCTCGCCGTTCTCGTAAACCAGACGCGTGCTCACTTCGAGCGGCACGCGCCGCCCGTCCTTGGCGATGATGTCCAACTCGTAGACGGTCGCCCCCTCGACAGACTCTTTACGCGTCATCATCGCGCGCGCGCGTGCGAGGTGATCGGGCGCGACGACCTGTGCCATGTTCAGCCGCACGGCCTCTTCGCGCGTGTAGCCCGTGATGCGCTCGCCCGCGTTGTTGAGCGAGGTGAAATTGCCCTGAAGGTCGTGCGTGTAGACGAGGTCGTTGGCGTTCTCGAAGAGTTCGCGGTAACGCTCCTCGGATTCGCGCAGGGCGCGCTCGGCGCGCTTGCGCATCGTGATGTCGCGCGCGATGCCCTGCACGCCGACGGGCACGCCCTCGTCGTCGTAGATCAACTGCGAACTCACTTCCAACAGCACGCGCTCGCCGCTCTTGGCGATGATCTCGCTTTCGTAGAAGGTGGTGGTCTCGTCGCCCGCGAGTTTGCGCGCCATCATCTGGCGCGACAGTTCGAGGTATTCCGGCGCGACCAACTGCGCGAAGTTCATCTCGCGCACCTCGGCGCAGGTGTAGCCCGACACTTTCTCGACCACGCGGTTGACCGAGAGGTAGCGCCCCGTCAAGTCCGTCGTGTAGATCACGTCGTTGGCGTTCTCGAACAACTCGCGGTAGCGTTCTTCCGATTCGCGCAAGGCCGCTTCGGCGTGTTTGCGCTCGGTCACGTCGTTGATGAGAACCAGACGCGCCGCGCGCCCGCCGAAGTCTATGAGTTGCGAACTGATCTCGACGAAAATCGGCGTGCCGTCCTTCTTGCGGTGCTCCCACTCGCCCGCGTAGCGATGCTCGGCCGGGAGCGACGCGATGTTTTCGAGCACCGCCGGGATGTTTTCGGGAGGGCGCACGTCGAAGATGCTCATGCTGAGGAATTCTTCGCGCGTGTAGCCGTAGTGCCTGACGGCCGCCTTGTTGACGGCGAGGTAGGCGAAGGTTTCGCTGTCGTAGACCCACATCGGGTTCGGGTTGCTCTCGAAGAGGACGCGGTACTGTTCCTCGGAGCGCGCCAGCATCTCCTCGGCGCGCTTGCGCGCGGTGATGTCCTCGACGCTTCCTTCGTAGTAGAGCAGCGCGCCGGATGCGTCGCTGACGGCGTAGATGTTCTCGCGCATCCAGATGACGCTGCGGTCGCGGCACATCACGCGCGCCTCGAAGTCCTGCACCTTGCCGTGCGTGGCGAGCAGATTTTGCAGGCGGGCGCGCGTCTCCGGGTCGGCGTAAAAATCGCGCGCGATGTCCGTGCAGTCGGCGATCAATTCTTCGGGCGACGAGTAGCCGAGCATGAGCGCCATCGCGGGATTGGCGGCGAGAAAACGCCCGTCGGGCGTCGAACGATAGATGCCGTGCACGGCCTGCTCGAAGATCGAGCGATACTTCAACTCGGCCTCGCGCAGAGCCTCTTCCGCTTGCACGCGGTCGCTGATGTCGCTGGCAAAACCCTCTATGGCGAGCAGTTCGCCGTTGGGCGAAAATATCCCGTGCCCCTGCTCCCACACCCACTTCTCGCCCTTCGGCGCGGCTGCCTGCAAACGATAGACGAGGCGGAAACGCGTGCGCGCCGCGAGCGCGGCCTGCACGTCTTCCCAGACCTTTTGCTGGTCGTCGGGGTGAATCAAACTGGCGTAGGAGACTTTCCGGTTGCCGACGAGGTCGGCGGGCGCGTAGCCGGTCAGTTCCGCGCAGCCCTCGCTGACGAAGAGCATCGTCCAGTCTTTATCGTTGCGGCAGCAATAGACCATGCCGGGCAGATTGCCCATCAGCGTCAGCAGCGTGCGCTCTTCTTGCGCTTCGGTATCGCGGCTCTGGTCGCGCGTTTGATCCGTGTGCGCCTCGTATAACCTTTGGAAGACGGCGAGGTCGAAGGCGGGCAGGAGTGGTTTCATAAGTGTAGTGAGGCGCTCGTCGTGCGCGCTGGCGCAAACTTTCGCGCGGGCACGCGCGGAGAGTCTCCGGTGTCGGGAAATTTCAAGTCCTCAAGCGACGCTCCTTGCTGCCGCCCCTCCGAACGGCGGGCGCTAGGAAGCACGAAGCGCCGCCTGCAAAGCAAAAACACCCCCTTGTTTGAGCGACACGCGCGCACGCAAAAAGACCGTCTGCGAGAAAGCGTGAACTGAAAGACTGTTGCACTGTTTGAGGAAGTTGACCGGAAGAAGATGTGGGCAAGTCCCCCGGAGGGGAGGTCAACCATTTTCCAGATTACTTGATAATCTGTTTCCGTGCAAGAAGATAAATTGCGGAAGGCTGGCGGAGGCAGGTCGTCGGTAGCCAGTTGTCCGTCGTCAGTTGCATGTGGTTATCACATGAGTTGCTAAAGATTGAATTGAACAACTGGCAACTGGCAACGGACTACTGACGACGGACAACGGACTACTGACCACTTTCCAGTTGCGTGCGGGCGCGTTGAAGGAAGGTGCGCATCATCTCGCTGACGCCCTTCTGCATTTCGGCGCTGAGGCGGTTTTCGCCGACAAGCCCGGCGAGCATGTGCAACTCGGTCGCCTTCTGGCGACGCAACTCGACGCGCTGCACGATGCGCACGAGGACGCGCGCACCCTGTTCCTCGAACTGCGCGGCGTAGCGCAGGAAGTTGTTTCGCTCCTGCGAGGCGGGCGACCATTCGAGGCGCTGCGGGTGGTCGAGCGTCTGCTCGACGGCGAACGCCTGCCGGATCGCGCCGATGACCGGCACTTCCGCACGAATCAGCCAGCGCACCACGCCGCCCGCCTCTTCGCGGATGCTCTCCACGCCCGGCATCAAATTCACGAAATTGCCCACGTCGCCGAAGAAGGCGCGCGCACGCTCAATCGTGGTCTTAATTTCAAGTTTTTCTTCAAAAGCCGCTTTGATCTGAAACACATTAACTCCCGTTGACAAGTGATAAGTAACAAGTGACAGCCGACACGTGACGGGTTAAACCCAAACTATAACCCGCCACCTCAAGCATACGTTTTTAACTCGTCACTTGTCACCTGCCGCCTGTCACTTTTTTCTAAAATGTCGGTTGGAACAGGAACGAGTTGAAGAACAGGCGCGTGGTGGCGCGCCAGAAGCCGCGATAGTTCGGGTCTTCCGCGAAGAGGACGACGTGGCCGCGCCCCGTCGGTTCTTCGATGACGTGCGTCGTGCCGCGCAAAAGCCGCTCGGTGTTGTTCGGCCAGATGAAACCGGCGATGCGCAACGGCTGGTTGCCCTCGCCCGTGAAGACGACGGCGTTCGTGCCCTCTTTCGACGGGCGGAAGAAGTAGGCCGAGTCAACAAGCACGGGAAGCTGCGGGTCTTCGTAGCCGTAGGTCAGAGGCGTCGAACGATCAACGGTGGCGCGGAAGATCGCGCCGGGCACCGCTTCGGGCACGCGACCCGGACGCGCCGAAGGCGACGCGATGGGCGGCAGATCGGGCGGCGCGCCTTCCAGTTTTTCGCTGCGGTCTTGCGCCTCGCGCTGCTGCTCGGTGGCGGTCTGCGCGGCCTGACGGCGGGTGCGCGCCGTCGCCTGTTGCTCGCGCGCGCTCGCGGTTTCCGGCGTCGCGGGCGAAGGAGTAGGCGTGGGCGTCGCTTTGGCTTCGGCGTCGTCGGGCGTCTTCTGATCGCGCTGCTCGTCGTCGTCGCTGCCGACGAGGCGCGAGGAAGTCAAATTTACGTCCTTCAAGGCCGCGAAGACCGCCGCGCCTTTGACGCAGACGAGCGTGCCGCCGCGCTGCACCCACGCGCGCAGCGTCGAGACGCCCGACGCGCCGAGCGCGCTCATGTAGCCGCCCGCCGAGCCGTCGGGCATGATGATCACGTTGTATTGATCGAGGTTCGCGCGGCGCAGATTGGCGATGGTCATCGGCGTGAAATCTACGCCGTAGCGGTCGAACGTCCACCACATCGCGCCGTAGCTCGTCTGGCTGACCGGATCGTCCGCGACGACGATGATGCGCGGTCGCTTCAAAGAGATGACCGCTTCCGAGCCGATGCTCGTGTCGCCCGTCTCCGTGAAGCCCGAATTGACGGCGGTGACCTCGACGTTCGCCTCGCGCGCGAGCCGCGCGATGGCTTCGTGCAGGGTGTCCGGGTTGCGCGAGACGCGCACGACTAGTGTGCCGCGCGGCCAATCGCGCCCGCCCGCGTTCATCGTGCGCGTGGCGACGGCGAGCTTGTAATTCTCACGCAGCAGACGATAGGCGAGCGAGGCCGCGCCGTTCGTCTCGTAAGGAATGACGTAGGCGACCGAGGCGCGACCCGACACGCCCATGCGGCGCGAGAGCAATCTTTCGCCCGAGGCGCGCAGGGCGTCGGCGGTCGTCTCCGTTGCGGATGTCGCGGGGCGAAGTTGTACGCCCGCGACCGCAGGCGCGTCGCCCGTCCAGTAGGCTTCGACGCCGAAGACGAGCGGCAGCGACCACGCCGTCACGTCGTAAAAACCGTATTCCTCTTTTGCGGCGTTGCCCCCGCGCCGCTGGTTGCGCTGGAAGCGCGCGAGTTGATCGCGCACGAACACGGGGTCGAGTTCCGTGTCGGGTTCGAGCAGGGCTTTGGCGAGGCGCTTTTGCGGCTGCGCCATGTCAACGATGAAAGAGCCTGCGGGAAACGTGCGCGCCGCACCCGAAGAAGAAGAAGAAGAAGACGCGCCGCCGCTTGCGCCGACGTAAGAACGCGCATTCGTCGAACGGAAACTTTCGCTCGCCACGCTCACCTCGATGCCGGAACGCAAAAGCACGTCGGCCAGATCGGCGGCGCGCGCCGGGTCGCGCCCGGGCACGATGACGATGCGGCGCATCGCTTCGCGCCGTCCCTCTTCGAGCGCGCTCTGTTTGAACTCGTAAAAATCTTTGAGCCTCGCTTCGCGGTTGCGCGCCGCCGTCTCTAAAGTCGTCATCGAAGCGACGAAGTGCTTGGCGATGGCCGAGCGCAG
>DASQDV010000798.1:0-1594 GCA_035633995.1 Pyrinomonadaceae bacterium
CTGGCCGTCACCGCCAAGCTGCTCGCGCTCGCGAACCGTGAAGCGGACTCGCCGCTGAAGGGGGTAGCAGCCGCCGAAGTCGAGATGCTTGATGGCCGGCTGCGGCTTAAGAGCGACCCGTCGCGCTTCGTCAGCGTCACCGAAGTCATGCGCCGCAACAACCTCACCGAAATTACAGAGACGTTCGAATCGCGCCCCTCGAAGGAGCGCGATAAGTACGCGACGATGGCACACGGGGCGCAGTTCGTCGAGGTCAAGGTTGACCCCGACCTCGGCATCATCCGCGTCACGCGCGCTATCGAGGTGACGGCCTGCGGCAAGATCATCAACCCGAAGGCATCGCACAGCCAGGAGATCGGCGGCGTCGTCTGGGGCATCGGCATGGCCTTGCAGGAGGCGACAGAGATTGACCACCGCTTCGGGCGGATCATGAACCCGAACCTCCAGCACTATCACGTCCCGGTCAACGCAGATGTGCACGAGGTCGAGACGATGTTCGTCGAGGAGGAGGACACGGTGGTCAACCCGCTCGGCGTCAAGGGCATGGGCGAACTGGGGATGGTCGGCATCCCGGCGGCCATCGCCAACGCCGTCTTCCACGCCACGGGCAAACGCATCAGGGAACTGCCGATCACACCGGACAAGTTGCTGTAGAGGGAGGTGAGCTTATGAACGAAGTGCGAGCCTTGATCGAAGCGTTCGACGGGGCAAAGATGAGAGGCGAGCGGTGCGCCCTGGCGACGGTCGTGAGCGTGGAAGGCTCTTCATACCGGCGACCGGGCGCACGGATGCTGGTCTGCGAAGATGGCGCGAGCACGGGCACGATCAGCGCCGGGTGCCTCGAAGCCGACGTCGTCGAGCACGCGAAGCACGTCATACGCATGGGCAAGGCTGTGCTCGTTGAGTACAACACCGCCTCAACGAGCGACGAGATGGCGTGGGGGCTGGGGCTTGGCTGCAACGGCATCGTGCGCGTACTGGTCGAGCCGCTTGCGTCAGGGTCGCTCTACGTCGAAGCGCTGAGGCGTTCAGACGAGGCGCATGCGGACGCCTCGCCCATGACGGTCGCAACTGTCTATCAGCACACGCCTTCGAACTCACCTTTCGCCGCCGCAAGCGTCGCAATCGGCGCGCGGCTCTTCCTTGACGAAGGCGGCGAGACGTGGCGCGAGAACTTGAGCGACGAGGTGGCGTCGCTCATCGAGAGTGATGTGTGCATGACGGCGCGCGCAGAGTCGTTCGACACCAGAGTCTACGAGGTCGCGGGCGGCTCATTGAAGGTCTTCGTGGAGACGCTTCTACCGCCCGTCCAACTCGTCGTCTTCGGAGCAGGTCATGACGCGCTGCCGGTCGTCGAACTGGCGCGCGGGTTGGGCTGGCAGACTGAGGTTGTTGACCCGCAAGCCCGCCCCGTCAGCCGTTCACGTTTTGCTATGGCGGACAGGGTTACGCTCGCGCGCCCCGACAGCGTCGGCGCGCAGGTCAACATTACGCGACAGACCCTAACACTTCTGATGTCGCACAACTACTCGCACGACCTCGAACTGCTCAAGTTCCTGCTGGCCTCCCCGGCGCGCTACATCGGGGTCATGGG
>DASQDV010000799.1:0-4875 GCA_035633995.1 Pyrinomonadaceae bacterium
GGCGTATTCATAGCCGCTCGCCAAATCCTGTTGATACTCTTTTTTGACGGCGGTGATGCTCGTCCGGTTCATCGCGAGCGGCTCGAAAATATTTTGTTGGAGATAAACTTTGAAAGGCGTCTCCGTGATCTGTTCGACGGCGTGAGCGGCTAACGCAGGGTTATATGTGCTGTAGCTGATTACTTCGCCCGGCGGCAGACGCCGCACGATGCGTGTTTTTAGAAACGCGCCGAGCGGGACGACTTCGGCTTCGTTACTCGTGCGCCTGCCGGGGCTGATTTCGTCCAGACCCGACGTGTGCGTCAGCAGATGAGCGAACGTGATCGGCTGCGCGTAAGTCTGCGGGACTTGCACGCCCCTGATGTATTTGTTGACATCGTCGCCCAGCTTGATCTTTCCCCGCTCGGCTAATTGCATCACGGCGATGGCGGTAAAGACTTTGGTAATCGAACCGATGCGGAAAATGGTCTTGTCGGGAACGACGGGATTTTTCTTCTCGATGTCGGCCACGCCGTAGCCTTTGGTGAAAACGAGCTTGCCGTCTTTGACGACCGAAACGACCGCGCCGGGAATATGGAGTTTTTCCATCCGTTCGGCGAAAATCGGGTCAAACATCGTCTCCAAATCTTTCGCGTTGATGGCCGCGGCCTGATTGCTTTGCGCCTCTGGAATGTCTGTATAGCAGGCAACTAAAAGTAGCAGGAAAACTCCTGACAGCATCTTCGACAAATTCGTTTTCATTTGATCGACTCACCTCGTCGAAAATTTGTTCGCTATCTTCGGAAGGGTTGCGCCGCACACCAAATTATTGCAGCCCGCGCGATAAAGGCAATGGTTTTGTGACGGGCGGGCGTTTTCGGATGAAATGCGGGCGTGTTTGGATGAAAAGCGGCGGGCGTCGATTTTAGCTTTTCAGGAGCGCGTCGAGATTCTGGCGGTAACGGCGGCTCGAAACGAGTTGTGTGCCGTCCTGCAAAAGAACCGCATATTCGCCGTTGAACAGGGGGCGCAACTCTTTGATTCGCTCAATCCTTACAAGCGTCGAGCGGCGCAGGCGCAGGAACTTGCGCGGGTCGAGTTTGCTCTCCATGCCGTCCATCGTCTCGCGCAGCAGGTGAGTTGCGTTTCCCGCGTGGAGTTCGACATAGTTGCCCTGCGCGCCGATCCAATCCAGTTGCTCGACGCTCAGGAAGAAAACGCGCCCCTGTTCTTTGACCGCAATGCGCTCCAGATACGCAGGCTGCGCTCTGTTCGGCTGAAAATCCTTGAGGCTCCGAAGCAAAGCCGTTAATTTTTGATCGAGGTGTTTGGTCTCTGACGTGCCGACCTGCGCGCGTGCGCGTGCGAGAGTTTTTCGAAACCGCTCGGGGTCAATCGGCTTGAGAAGATAATCGAGCGCGTTAACTTCAAAAGCGCGAATCGCGTGCTCGTCGTAAGCGGTGACGAAGACTACGGCGGGAGTCGTTTCTGCGCCCAGTGATTCGATGACCCCGAAGCCGTCGAGGAGCGGCATCTGCACGTCCAGAAAAACGAGAGCGGGCGACAACTCCCTGATGGCGGCGACCGCCTCGTGCCCGTTCCCGCATTCGCCGACGATCTCGACATCAGGCTCGGTTTGTAACTGCCGGCGTATGCCGCGTCGCGCTATCGGCTCGTCGTCAACGATCAATGTGCGTATCGTCCCCATGCGAACTTTCCTAGACGCCCTCGCCGCCCGTGTGAAAAGGGATGATGATAGACACTTGCAGGCCGCCGCCGGCGGCGCGCGAAAGCTGAAAACGTTGTGCCGCGCCGTAGAGCTTTTCGAGCCGTTCACGCGTGTTCCGCAGCCCGACGCCGTGCGCCGCCGACTTATTCGCTTCGTCAATGCCGGAGCCGTCGTCGCGCACTTGCAGTTCGATCTGACCGTTCACACGCGCGGCGCAAATCTCGACTCTGCTTCCGGTTGCGCGCGGGGCGACGGCGTAACGGATGGCGTTCTCCACGAGCGGCTGCAAAATCAGATTCGGCACCTGTGCGTCAAGCGCGTCGGGGTCAATGTTCATTTCTACTTTCAGACGATCCTGAAAGCGCGTCTGCTCGATCTCCAGATAACTGCTTAAGAACTCCAATTCCTGCCGCAGAGAAACTTCATGCGAATCCGTCTTCTTCAAGGTGAGGCGCAATAACTCGCTCAAGCGCAGGAGCATGCGATCCGCGACCGCCGTGTCTTCCTTCATCAGGACGGAGATCGTGTTGAGCGTGTTGAAAAGAAAGTGCGGGTGCAGTTGCATCCTCAAAGCATCGAGTTGCGCGCGTGCGAGTTGCGTCTCCAAACGCGCGGCTTCGAGTTCCAGTTGCGCCGCACGCTGCTCGCGTTCGCGGTAGCGCCGGTAATATTCGTAAGCGTGCGACAAGGCCACCACTGACCAGTAATGTAAAAGGTTCGCGTGAAATTCGCTGACGAGGATTTCCTGAAAAGATTTGAGCGGAGAGAACGCTCTGGATGAATCGCCAAGCAGCCATTGGCGCACGAAAATGTAGATGCCAAGTTGCAGCAGCGAGACGAACGCGCCCGCCAACAAGTGTACGCACACCCCGCGCAGGTATGTGCCGCGCTCGACCGGAAATCTGCGCGCGAGATGAATGATCAGCGGGGTCAGCAGCGCCCAGATGTACACGCAACTGAGCCAGACGACGAGCGTTTGCCCGAAAGGGAGAGGTCTGCCCTCATACGCGCTGTTCAAGTAATCCTGAACAGCGAAGAAGCTGCCGAACAGCGTCCAGCCGACGAAGATCAAACCCCACCATTTTCGACTGAATCCAAGCATACTTATCTTACATAAACCCACCCGGCTACATCATGCATAAACAAAAACACTTTATCATTGATGGCGGAAGGTGTTGAACATCGTCCCGCAGAATTGAAGTTCTCGCCCGCGCTCTCAAGGATAAATCTTGCTCAATAAAGAGTCCGATAAAGAACTCTTAAACGAGGTCATTGCTTATCGGACTCAGCGAGTCCGGTACGAAGCGCAGCTATTCTGCGGGGAGCCAAGTTATCTCCCGGTCGCGCGTGAACAGCGTCATTCATTGCCCTGCTCTGTGGAACGAGTCTTCAACGGCAGGCCGCTCGTCATTCAATAAAATGGAATTTACTTGCTCAGTGTCAGTCTCCTGAATAGTTACTGTAAGTCTTGAGGCTCAGGCGCAACTGCCGGGCGAACTCCTTACCACTGATCGGCATCTAAAGAGTCCCCTACCACGATACGGCATCTAAAAACGACGGTTCGGCAAAGCGGTACGCGAGTTATCTTGACTCGCATAAGCATGTAGCGCCTTCCTTTGCCACCTTACCCTTTTCAACTTGTAGATCATCACCCATATCCAGAGGAGAACCCTGTTGAAGCGAAGAACCCACTTTTCCTTGCGCCAGATTTCCGTAGCGCTGATATTTGCCTCGCTAATATTAGCAATCACCCTTCCCGCCAATTTTATCAGTGCAACAGCACAGTCAGACAAAGCAGAAAAGACCGACAAAAAGCCGAAGCAGTTCGGCTATCGCCCCAAATCAGACTCCCTTAATGCTCCCGGAAAAATCGAGCCGCTGACCGGCTCCAGGAATGGTAAGCCGCTCGACATCGCGCTCGGATTTATCAAACAAAGCCGACAGAAATTCGGACTGTCCGAAACCGACGTGCTCGATTTGAAGGTGACGGATCAATATACGGATCGTCATAACGGCGTCACGCACATTTATCTCAGGCAGCAGATTGACGGCATCGAAGTCGTCAGCGCCGAGATGAGCACCAACGTGGCGAGAGACGGCAAGGTGATCAATCTCAACAGCAGTTTTGTGAAAGAGTTGCGCGCCGCCGCCAAACGTAAAAACGCCTCGCTTTCGCCGGTTCAAGCGGTGGAAGCCGTCACGCGGTACCTGGGACTCACTCTCACCGCACCGCTCGAAACGCTCGAAACGCTCGACGGGCCGCAGCGCGAGACGACTCTCAGCAAGGGCGGGGTGTCCAGCGAGCCGATCAACGTCAAGCTCATTTTCCAGCCGGTGGCTGAGAACGACGTGCGTTTGGCCTGGAGCGTCGAGGTCAGCGAAGTCAGCGGCCAGCACTGGTGGAACATCAGTGTCGATGCCGAGACGGGCGAGATTCTCGCCGGATACGATTACATCGATCACGACAACTGGGGCAGTAATTTCGCTCCCGACACGGCGCGGAACAGGAATTTTGCGGCGCGCACCGCCGCGACGGCTCCGCGCGCGTCGCTGGCTGCCGCCCAGTTGGCGACCGTCACGGACGGCTCGGCCTACAAAGTTTACGCCGCACCGTTGGAGAGCCCGAACGACGGCTTGAGCACGCTGGTGTGGAACCCCGCGGATACGCTCGCCTCCCCTTTCGGATGGCACGATACGAACGGCGCGGCGGGAGCCGAGTACACCAGAACACGCGGCAACAACGCACACGCTTACACAGACATTGACGCGAACAACGCCGTGGACACGGGCAGCGACCCGGACGGCGGCGCGAATCTTCAGTTCAATTACACGTTTGACCCGACCAAAGCGCCGGAACTCAATCGGCCTCCGGCAGTCGTCAATCTCTTCTACTGGAACAACATCGTCCACGACGTGTTCTACCAGTACGGATTCAACGAGGCGGCGGGTAACTTTCAGGTGAACAACTACGGCAGAGGCGGCGCGGGCAATGACTATGTTCAGGCCGAAGCGCAGGACGGCAGCGGCACCAACAACGCCAATTTCGGCACGCCGCCCGACAACGGAAGCACGACCGGCTCATCACGCCCCCGCATGCAGATGTTCGTCTGGACGAATCCTTACCCCAACTCGGTTATCGTCAACAATACCGCCGCCGCAGGCAACTA
>DASQDV010000800.1:0-3244 GCA_035633995.1 Pyrinomonadaceae bacterium
CTTCGGATTGGTCGAGAACATCGGAATGCGTATCGCCGCCGAACGATTGCGCGCCGAATAGGCGAGGTTGACGGGAGCTTCGAAGCCGGGCACGAGTCGCTTGTAGCTGTTCGTGGTCGGCGCGGCGAAAGCGACGACCGCTGCCGCGTGCTTCAAGAGGCCGCCGATGTAGAAGCGCGCCATCTCGGAGAGTCCGGCGTAGCCGTCGCCCGCAAACAGAGGCTTCTCGCCCTTCCACAAACTCTGGTGGCAGTGCATGCCCGAACCGTTGTCGCCGTAGAGCGGCTTCGGCATGAAGGTCGCGGTCTTGCCGTACTGGTATGCGGTGTTGCGGACGATGTATTTGAAGAGTTGCAGGTTGTCTGCCGTGCCGAGCATCGTCGCATAGCGAATGTCGATCTCACATTGTCCGGCGGTGGCGACTTCGTGGTGATGACATTCGACCGTGATGCCGCAGCGTTCCAGCGTCAACGCAATCTCGGAACGCAGGTCGCTCAAGGTGTCTGTGGGAGGGACGGGCACGTAGCCCTCTTTGGGGCGGATGCGGTAACCGAGATTGGGGCCGTTCGTTTCATCATTGGCGCGCCCCGTTGCCCAGTGGCCTTCGTCGGATTCGATGGTGTAAGCGGCGGAGAACTGGTCGTTGTTGTAGCGCACCGAATCGAAGACGAAGAACTCGGCTTCGGGGCCGAAGTAAACCGTGTCGGCCAAGCCCGTGAAACGCAGGTAGCTCTCGGCGCGCTGCGCGACGGAGCGCGGGTCTAACCCGTAGCCCTCTTTCGTGATCGGGTCAAGGGCGTTGGCGATGAGGCAGAGCGTCGGTTCTTCGGCGAACGGGTCCATCCACATGCGTACCGGGTCGGGCACGAGCAGCATGTCGGATTCGTGTATGGAAGCCCAACCGCGCAAAGAAGAGGCGTCGAAGCCGAAGCCGTCTTCGAACGAGCCTTCGTCGAGTTCGTGGATCGGGTAGGTTAAATGGTGCCAGGCACCGACGAGGTCTGTGAATCTGACGGAGAGGAATTTCGCCCCCTGATCTTCGGCATACTTCAAGGCCGTTTTTGCGTTCATGTTGTCTCCTGGGTTGTGTCGGGAGTGTGGAGGTGACAGGCCGCCGTGCTGTTGCGGAATCGGCGGGCGACTATGGAAGAGTTCGGCAAATGCTTCAATGAGTGCGTCATGTTACTGCTTGCATGCGACGCTTAAAAAAGTTCGGATTATAGAGACCGACGCGCGAGTGTCAAGGTTTCACGCGAGAAACTTTGTGACACACTTTTCAACAGCGCGGCACACAGTCTGCTAAACCTTTCCAGGCAGACTGTTTAAGCGCGCCGCCGGGCGTTTTTGCGCCAAAAATAGTTATTGTCCGGCTTTCGTTTTTCTGTTACTCTGCGACTCTAAGTTTTCCAACCATGAAAGTTCCAACAGAGAGTCGGCGCGTGAGACCTACAGGGCGCGCATCTAATGCCCCGACACGAACACGAGGGAGGCAGGAGACCGGAAGTTGACCACGGCTATTGAACAGACGCTCGAAACCTACGGCATCGAAAATTGGGGAGCCGGTTACTTCGGCATCAACCGCAAAGGCAACCTCATCGTCCACCCTTCGGACTCAGACACCAAAGCCTCAGCCGACCTCAAAGAAATTGTTGACGACCTCCAACGACGCGGCATCAGTACGCCCGTCCTCCTGCGCTTTCCCCAACTCGTCACCGCGCAGGTACGCAAACTCCAACGCGCCTTTCGTAACGCCATACGCGAGTTCGAGTATCAGGGCACGCACATGTGCGTCTACCCGATGAAGGTCAACCAGCAGCGCGCCGTCGTCGAAGAATATTTGCGCGAAGGCGCGCGCTACGACTTCGGGCTGGAAGCCGGATCAAAGGCCGAACTCTACGCCGCCATCGGGCTTGATCAACCGTCCGACAGTTTGCTCGTCCTGAACGGTTTCAAGGACGAGGAGTTCATCGAACTGGCCTTCGTCGGCGCGCGCGCCGGAAAGCGCGTCGTGATCGTTATCGAGAAGATGAGTGAACTCGGCCACATCCTGCGCCTCGCCGAACGCTTCGAGGAAGAACAGGAAGGCAATCTCCCGCTCGTCGGCCTGCGCGTCAAACTCTACTCGAAGGGTTCGGGGCGGTGGGAGAAGTCGGGCGGCGAGGCGGCGAAGTTCGGGCTAACCACCACCGAGATGCTCGAAGTCATACGCCGCTTGCAGAACGAGCGGCGCATAGAGATGCTGCGCCTCCTGCACTTTCACATCGGCTCGCAACTCACCGACATCAAACGGATCAAGAACGCGATGAAAGAGGCGGCGCGCGTCTATGCCAAGATTTACCAGATGAAGGTGCCCATCGAACTCCTCGACGTTGGCGGCGGCATGGCCGTCGATTACGACGGCTCGAAGACCGCCTTCGATTCTTCGGCCAACTACAACGCGCAGGAGTTTGCCAACGACGTGATCTACACGATCAAGCAGGTCTGCGACGACGAGAACGTGCCGCACCCGACCGTCAGACAGGAATCGGGGCGCTACCTCTCCGCCTACCACTCGATCCTTATCACCAACGTGCTGGAAGAAGTGGAAACGGTCGTCGAAGACATCACGCCGATTGAGATTGACGCCGACGACCCGCAGGTCGTCACCGAACTCGGCGATTTGCGCCAGAACATCACGATCAAGAATTACCGCGAGTATTACCACGACGCGCTCGAACACCGCGACGAGTTGTTCACGCTCTTCAACCTGGGTTTGATCTCGCTCGAAGACCGGGCGAAGGGCGAAGTGCTGTTCTGGGACGTGTGCGAGCGCGCCGACAAATACGCACAGCAGGCCGAATACGTCTCCGAAGAATTCGACGAACTGAGGCGTCTGTCGCGCGCGAAGTATCTGACGAACTTCTCGGTCTTTCGCTCCGCGCCGGATCACTGGGCGCTCGACCAGTTGTTCCCTATCGTGCCGATTCACCGTCTCAATAAACCGCCGACCGCCTACGCCACGCTCTGCGACATCACCTGCGACTCGGACGGCGTCGTAGACAAGTTTGTTGATTTGCACGACGTGAAGCAGGTGCTCGAACTGCACCCGCTCATCGAGGGCGAGCCGTATTATCTGGCCTTCCTGCTCGTCGGCGCGTATCAGGAAGTGATGGGCAACAATCACAACCTCTTCGGCACGCCGAACGAGGCGCACATTCACATAGACGAAGACGGCTATTTGATCAAGAAAGTCTTGCGCGGAACG
>DASQDV010000801.1:0-3111 GCA_035633995.1 Pyrinomonadaceae bacterium
TTGTACGCCATGAAATCGAGCATCACCGCTTCCATCTCCTTCTCGTTCATCTGCCCGTGCGCCACGCAGACGCGCGCCTGCCCGACGAGCCGCTGGACGAGCGCGGCGACGGTGTCAATCGTCTCCACGCGGTTGTGTATGAAGAAGATTTGCCCGCCGCGACCGAGTTCCAACTCGATGGCCGACTTGATGACCGACTCGGAAAACTGCACGACCTGCGTTTGAATGGCGAGACGGTCGCGCGGCGGGGTTTCGATCACGGACATGTCGCGCAAGCCCATCAGGGACATGTTGAGCGTGCGCGGAATGGGCGTGGCCGAAAGCGTCAGCACGTCAACCTTCTTCTTCAACTGTTTCAGGCGCTCCTTGTGCGCGACGCCGAAACGCTGCTCCTCGTCAACGACGACGAGGCCGAGATCGCGAAACTGTAAATCCTTCGACAGTATCCGGTGCGTGCCGATCAGGATGTCCACCTCGCCCGCCTCGACGCGCCGGACGACATCCTTCTGCTCCTTCGGCGTGCGGAATCTGGAGAGCAGTTCGACACGGACGGGGAAGGCGGCGAAGCGCGCCGTGAACGTCTCGAAGTGTTGATAGGCGAGCACGGTCGTCGGCGTCAGCACGGCCACCTGCTTCGATTCCATCACGGCCTTGAAGGCCGCACGCATCGCCACTTCCGTCTTGCCGTAGCCCACGTCGCCGCACAGGAGCCTATCCATCGGCGTCGTCGCTTCCATGTCGGTCTTCACGTCTTCGATGGCCGTCTCCTGATCGGGCGTCGGCACATACTCGAAGCCGTCTTCAAACTCGCGCTGCCAGGGCGAGTCTGCGGCGTAGGCGTAACCGCCGACGAGTTTGCGCTCGGCGTAGAGGCGCAAAAGTTCGTCGGCCATGTCGCGCATTTCGCGCTTGGCTTTGGCCTTCGTCTTCTGCCAGCCGAGTCCGCCGAGGCGGTCGAGCACGGGTTCGTGCCCCTCCGCGCTCGAATAACGCTGCACGAGATCGAGCCGTTCGACGGGGACATACAACTTCGCGTCTTCGGCGTAGAACAGCAGCATGAACTCGCCCCTGCGCCCCGGCCCCAGATCGAGCGTCTGCAAACCGCCGAAGCGCGCGATGCCGTGATCGATGTGCACGACGTAATCGTTGACCTTGAGGTCGCGGAAGTCGGACAAGAACGCGGCTGTCTTCGACTTCTTCCGGCGCGACGCCTTCGCGCCCGCCGTTGCTGTGGCGGCAAACGCGCCGTGTCCCGATGCGCCGGGCGCGCGATGCTCCACGCTCGCGCCGTCGTGCGCCTCGTCAAACAGATCGTTCTCGACATGGACGACCAGGCCAGCCGCAGGCAACTCGAAGCCGCCCGACAGACGCCCGACCGTAACTATCGCCTGCCCTTCGACGTGCGCGCCGCCCTCGCCCGCGAGCGCGAGCCGCGCGCCGACGTTGTACTCGGCAAGCATCTCCGCGACGCGCTCGGCCAGCCCCGCGCTCGGCATCGCAAACAGCACGCGCCCGTCCCCTTGCGTCTGCGTGCGGCGTACGTCCGCCGCCAGTTCCGCGATGCGCCCGTGATAGCGTCGCGCCGCGCGCGCGTTCCACTCGATCTCCGGCGCGCGCTCGACCGCCGGGAAGAGAAACATCGGCGCGTGAGTCGCGCGCGAGCGTGCGCGCCCGATGCTGAGCGCCGCCGCTTCCGCTTCGCCCGCGAAACGCTCGTCGGTCGTGGCCGCCGCACGCCCCAGCGTGCGCAACTCGACGCGCGCCACGCGCTCTATGCCGGCACGCAACTCGTCCGCCGTCAGGTAAAGTTCTTCGGGACGCAAGGCCACCTCGTCCGCGCTTTCGGTCTCGCCGAAACGCGCGCCCAAAGTCTCGTAAGTGTTTCCCAAGAATGTTTCGAGCGCGGCGGGTTCGTCGGCCACGAGCACCGTCTCGTCGCTTCGCAGGTAATCGAAGGCGCTCGCCTTTGTGTTATGCACGAGCGAGATAAGCCATTCCCAGCCCGCGAACGTCTCGCCCTCGTCGGCATAAACCGTCCGGTCACGCAGAGCGCGCGTGTAGCGTTCGTCCGCCCAACGCTCGCGCGCCAGTTCCGCCCACAGGCGAAAATCATCCGCGCCCACCGCATACTCGCGCATCGGCACGATCTCGATCTGCTGCAACTGCCCGACGGACAACTGCGTCTCCGGGTCGAACTCGCGTATGGAATCAACCGTGTCGCCGAAAAACTCTATGCGCACGGGCGCGCTGTGTCCGGGCGACCACACGTCGAGGATGCCGCCGCGCAGGGAGAACTCGCCGACCGCGCCGATGGGGTCTTCGCGCACGTAGCCGGAAGCGAGCAATAGTTCGATCAACTCTTCCGGCGCATGATCCTCGTCGCGCCTGAGCGTCGCGCCCGCCGACAGAAGTTCTTCCGGCCTGACCGTGCGCCGCACGAGCCCCCGCGCCGTCAACAGCACGAAACTCCCCTGCCCGCGCGCGAGCCGCCACAGCGTCAGCGCGCGCCGCTCCAAAGTCTCCGCGTGCGGCGATGCGCCCGCGTAAGGATCGCTCTCGGAGGCGGGCAGCGTCAGCACCGCATCGCGCGCCCCCCCGCCCGTGCGTTCGCCCTCGCCCTGTCGCCTGAACGCCTCGCTCCAAAAACAGAGATCGCGATCCCACTGTTCGAGGTCGCGGCTCGCGGCGACGACGATTGCCAGGCGTTTCCCCGTCTCGCGCTGCAACGCCGCGAGCACCAGCGCACGCGCCGCGCCCGAAGTCAGCCCGCCGACCGACACCACGCGCGCGCCACCACGCACCTCCGCCACGAGACGCCTTAATTCCTCGCCCTCCAACACGCGCCTCAGCGCGCCCTCGACCGGCGACCCTTTTTGCACCGTGCTACTCATCTCTTTGAAACAACGATGAAGGAGGAACGCAGAAACGATGAAGGAGAAGACAGAACACAGAATGCGGGAATCAGAATGAAAACCCGTTCAGGTGTTCTGCTGACTTCTGTATTCTGAATTCTTACTCCTGCTTTAACTTCACCGTTCATCGTTCCTACTTCATCATTTCTTTTCCTTCCACCACTTCGTCCCGCGCTCGCCGAGCGCGACTTTGCATTCA
>DASQDV010000802.1:0-1799 GCA_035633995.1 Pyrinomonadaceae bacterium
TCGACGGGCGCGACATCGGCACGGTCGTCTTCCCCTCGGCGGACGTGAAATTCTTCCTCACCGCCGTCCCCGAAGAACGCGCCAAGCGACGCTTCGACCAAGACCACCGAACAGAACCCGACCTCACTTTTCAAGACACGCTCGCCGACATCAACACGCGCGACCGACGCGACTCCACACGCGCCGATTCGCCCCTGCGTATCGCCGAAGACGCCGTCGTCATAGACACCACCGACCTCTCCGTCGAACAGGTCTTCGCGCGCATGCTCGAAGTCGTCCGCGAGCGGTGGGCGAGCGTTAAATAAATAAACTTATGTTCACAGGCATCATCGAAGAATTGGGGCGCGTGCGAAGTCTTGAGAAGCGCGGCGAGGGCGTGCGCATGACGGTCGAGGCGCGCGTGGTGACGGAAGGGACGCGCGAGGGCGATTCCATCGCGGTCAACGGCGTGTGCCTGACGGCGCTTGACGTGGGGCGCGACAGTTTCGCGGCTGACGGCTCGCGCGAGACTTTGCAGCGTTCCACTCTGGGGAATTTGCGCGCCGGATCATTCGTCAATCTTGAGCGCGCGGTGACGCCCACCACAAGGCTCGGCGGCCATCTCGTGCAGGGGCACGTTGACGGGCGCGGGCGTTTCCTCTCGGCGGAGGAGCACGGAGGTTCGTGGACAATTCGCATCGCCTACCCGCCGGAGCTTGCGCGCTATCTGGTCTTCAAGGGTTCGGTCTCGGTAGAAGGGATCAGTTTGACCGTCGCCGCGCTCGCCGAAGACTACTTCGAGATCGCCGTCATCCCGAAGACGTGGGCGTTGACGAACCTCTCGCACCTGCGCTCCGGCGACGCCGTCAACCTTGAGGCCGACATCATCGCCAAGTACGTCGAGCGCATACTTACGGTCGGCCAGCGTCCGAATGATTCGGCGCAAAACGCGGGGCTGACTTTAGAGAAACTGGCCGATCTCGGTTACAGGTAGGCAACCTCGACCGCCGTAAATTCCTTCCAAGAGACGCAGCCTCGCGGCATCCCCTCTCCGCCGCTTGAACCTTCTCCTCTATGTCTTTCGCCAAAATTAGCGCGGGGCATCCGGCTTGCAATAAAATTGTGAGTCGCAAAAATGGCGGCTTTCGGTTACCATAACCTTCGGTTCCGCCACTCCCCGATAATCCAGTTGCCGAGCAGGGACGAGAATGCCTTTTTCCTCCATCGAAGAAGCCGCCGCCGACATACGCGACGGGCGCATGGTCATCATCGTTGACGACGAAGATCGCGAGAACGAGGGCGACCTCGTCTGCGCCGCCGAAAAGGTGACGCCCGACATCATCAACTTCATGGCGACGCACGCGCGCGGCCTCATCTGCATGCCCCTCACGGAAGAACGCTGCGACGAACTCCACCTGACGATGCAGGTCGCCGACAACACCTCGTTTCTCGGCACGGCCTTCACCGTCTCCATCGAAGCCAGACGTGGCGTGACGACCGGCATCTCCGCCGCCGACCGCGCGACGACCATTCTGACCGCAGTTGATCCGAAGACAAAACCCTCCGACCTCGCGCGTCCCGGCCACATCTTTCCCCTGCGCGCGCGAAAGGGCGGCGTGCTCGTCCGCCCCGGCCAGACGGAAGCGAGCGTGGATATGGCGCGCATCGCCGGACTCTACCCGGCGGGCGTCATCTGCGAGATCATGAACGCCGACGGCACGATGGCGCGTCTGCCCGAACTGCGCGAGTTCGCGCGACAGCACAATTTGAAGATCATCTCCGTCGCAGACCTCGTGCGCTACCGCATGCGCAAGGAGACG
>DASQDV010000803.1:0-7700 GCA_035633995.1 Pyrinomonadaceae bacterium
CCCGCCATCTCCGCCACGCCCATCGCCGCCTCCGCCGCCGCTGCGCCGCGCGAGCCTCGCGCGGAAGAATCCTTCACCCCTCTCTCGAATATCACCACGCTCGGTCTCTCGGAGAGAAAGCCGCAATGACGCGCCGCTGCACACGCCGCACGACGCACCGGCACGACGCGCCGCACGCACGCGCGCTCGCGTCGTTATTCCTGCTGTTCTTCGCGTGCGCCGCCGCACTCGCGCCGCAGGCCGACGCCGCCACCACGCTCGAAGACTATCGCGCGCGCGTCGCGCGGGCGACTGAGGCGATGGAAGCGTTGCACAACGCGTTCGACGAAGCAGACGACGTGAACACGCAGGAGTTTCTCGCGCGCGAACGGAGAGTTTTCATTGACGTGCGCGCCGCGCTCCCCGCGCGCGAAAAATTGGAAGGCGCGGGCGTCGCCTCGGACATCGACAACAGTTGGCTGCACGAGGAACTAGACCTCTATGCGAACATCGCGGCAGCGGAGACGGGCGAACGCGACGATTTGCTCCTCCGCGTCGCGCTGCGCCTGCGCTCGCTCCTCACGCACCTGACGGAAGCGGCAAACGATGGAGCAGGCGCAGCGCCGCGCGACAAAGAGGCCGAGAAGGGTCGGTTGAACTCGATCCTGCGTCGCCCCGAATACAACGAGCAGGCCGCAGAGGACACAGCCGTCGCGCGTTTCTGGCGCGAGTTCAAAGAGTGGCTGCGCGGGATGATGCCGCAGTCGCGCCCGCTCGGCGAAGGCACGGCCAACACGTTCTCGCTCGTCGCGCGTCTCTTCGTCTTCGCCCTGACGGCTGGCATCGTCGGCTTCGTGCTGTGGAAATACGGCGCGCGACTCCTGCCGCGCAACCGCGCGAAGAAGAAGACGAAAAGCGAGCCGCGCGTCGTGCTCGGCGAACGCCTTGCGCCCGGCCAGACGCCCGCCGATCTCATCAGTCAGGCCGAGGCGCTCGCCCGCGCGGGCGACGTGCGCGGCGCGATCCGCAAAGCCTACATCGCCGTCCTCGTCGAACTCGGCGAGCGCCGCATCCTGCGCCTCGCCGCGCACAAAACCAACCGCGACTACCTCTCCGCCATCCGGCGAGAGCGCGCCGCGCTCTACGGCGACATGCAGCCGCTGACATACAACTACGAGCGCCACTGGTACGGCTTCGCCCCCGCGACCGACGAAGACTGGCACGACTTCCGTTCGCGTTGCCGGCAGGCGATAGAAGTTTCAAGTTGAAGGTTTCAAGTTTCAGGACTGATAAGTTCTCCGGTCTGGAAACTTGAAACCCGCAATTTGAAACCTGAAACTTGAAATCTGAAACTTTTCTCATGCGTGGAAGATTCTCCGTCATAATTTTCATCGGCGTGATGCTGGCGCTGCTCGTCGCTTTGAACGCGGCGTCGTATGTGCGCGTCGAGCAGGAGGCGGAGATGGAGTTCAGCCCGGATCGTTCGACGTTGAACGCGGGCGCGTCGGGCACGCGCGCGTTGTATGAATTTCTGGAAGAGTCCGGGCAGCGCGTGATGCGCTGGCGCGAGCCGACGGAGGCGCTCGCGCGTGCGACGGCGGGCGCGCGGCCTTCGACATTCGTGGTCGTCGGCGCGACACGCCTCACGTTCAAGGAAGAGGAAGTACGGAGTTTGATGGAGTGGGTCGAAGCGGGCGGGCGGCTCGTCATCATTGATCGCACGCCTGATGCGTCGCTCACCGAAAGCGACGGGTGGCGCATCTCCACGCAGGCGGTCGCAATGCCGGAGGTGGACGTGCGCGCCGACGACGCCGATGCTCTGACACGCGACGCCAAGCAACTCGCGCCCACGCAGCCGACGCTCCTGACGCGCGATGTCGCGAGCATCGCGCCGTCGCGCTACGCGAGCCGCCTCTGGGCTGCGCGCAAAGAGCGCGACGAGGGCACAAACGAAGAACAGGGCGTCGCGTCGCCGACCGCTTCGGGCGCACCCGTCGTCGGCGAGCAGGAACCCGCTGCGCAAAATGAGGACGCAGGCGACGCGGCGACACAGAGTAATCAAAACGCGCGCGACGCGGCGTCGCAGAATAACCGGAACGCGCGCGATGCGGGGAACGACGACGAGGAGACGCCGCCGGAGGCGCTCCCGTCCGAAGCGCCCGAAACGGAGACGACTCCTGAGAGCGAGCCGCGAGTCATCGCGCAGTCCGGCGAAGGCGACGAGGCGGCGACGGATAACGAAGCGGCGACAGATGATCAGGCGACAGATGATCAGGCGGCAAATGCGGCGCCGCCGCAACCGCCAGCGGGCGCGCCCGTCTTTCACGTAAACGACGAACGCGGCGCGCTGCTCGTTGATTTCGCGCGGGGCGCGGGGCGCATCGTCGTCCTGAGCGATCCGTTCATCGTCGCCAATCGCGGCATCGCGCGCGCCGACAATCTGCAACTCGCCGCAAACGTCGTCGCGGGCGCGGGCGGCCTCATCGCCTTCGACGAATATCATCAGGGGCGCGGCGTGACGCAGAATCAGATCGCCGCTTACTTCGCGGGCACGCCCGTCCTCGCCATCTGCGCGCAACTGTTTCTGATCGCGGCGGCCGTCGTCTGGACGCGCGGGCGACGCTTCGCCCGCCCGCTGCCCGCGCCGCGCGTCGACAGGCGTTCAAAATTAGAGTTCGTCGCCTCGATGGCCGAACTGCAACAACGCGCGCGCTCGTTTGATCTGGCCGTCGAAAACGTCTACGGGCGCACTCGACGCGCGCTTGCTCGCTACGGAGGGGCGGACGTGTCCGCGCCGCGCGCCGAGATAGCCGCCGCCGTCGCCGCACGCTCCGGCAGGAGCCGGGACGAGATCGAATCTCTCATGCGCGAATGCGAAGACACCATCGAAGGCGCACCGACAGGCGCGCGCCAGTCGCTCGCGCTCGTCGCCTCCCTGCGCGAACTCGAACGCGCGCTCGGCATACGCATGCGCGCGCGCGAAATCAGGCAAGCGAGAAATTTGTGATCGCACGAAGGAAAACGGTCGCCCTCAGGCGTCCGGTCGCATCCGGATGAACCTCAACGAGGCACAGTTAGTCGAGCCGTTCGATGAGTTGAAAGCAAAACTCGTGGCGATGGCCGAAGAATACGCGGCGGCGGGCGACGAACGCTACCGCGAAGTCATAGAGGATTTTCCCGGCTACATGCGCGGCCTCGCGCGATACGCGGCGGGCGTTGACCTGCCGCCGGGGCACGTCCCCAGCAGCCAATTCTTTCTCGTCCATCGCGGCGAAATAGTCGGGCACAGCGCGCTGCGCCATCGTTTGACGCCCGCGCTCGAACACGAGGGCGGCCACATCGGCTATGACATACGCCCCGCCGCGCGGCGGCGCGGCTACGGCACGCTCATCCTCGCGCTGACGCTTGAGCGCGCACGAAATTTAGGATTGGCTCGCGCGCTCCTGACCTGCGATACTGACAACACGGCGTCGGCACGCATTATCGAACGAAACGGCGGCGTGCTCGCCGGGCAAGCCGTCTCAAACAGATCGGGGAAGTTGATCTCCCAATACTGGATCGAGCTGTAAGTTTAGAAGAGTCTCATGCTGCAAAACGTTTCTTCAACCATCGAACACATCCTGACGGAGTTGCGCAAGGTGCGCTTGGAGTAAAACTTTGGCGTACCTGGTCTCGGAGTTTGAAAGGGAGCAAGAAACATGCCTCACTCACGTCCGCTTATCGAATCCCTCCGGTGTCTTGTCTGCCTGTTGGTTGTCAATAGCGCGTTTGCGCAAGAGGGGCGAGAAGTTCCGACTCTACCCGAATATGTTATTGAGGTCGGGGGTCACGACGCGGGGTGCAAGTTCGCTCCTGTCAAGCGAACGGTGACGCAACAGGGTGAACTGCATTTCGTGTTATCGAAACCGCCACCCGCCGCTCCGCGCGGTGAAGCGCAGCCGACCGTCTGGACGGTGGGGGTCTCCGCACGTCTGGATGGCGAAGTGTGGCGCGTGAACGTCTCTGTCGGGATGGGAGAATATTATGATGGAGGCGCGCAGCAAGTCGGCTCATACGCGTTGCGCACGAACGAGCGGGCGTTCGTGCGTGAGATGGTGCGGTACGGTGTTAACCCTGTCAGTGTGGGCGTGGTGAAGGTGTTAGGTGCAGCGGGGCGCACGGTGCGCGTCACTAACGGGACGCAATCAATCTCAGTGGAAAAGCTGGAGGCACGCACGCTGCCCGAACCGTATCGCGTCTCGCTCAAAAACAATTCAAGCAAGGACGTGGTGGCCGTCCAGATTAATTCGTACAAACTCGGTCAATTCACCGCGCTCCGGTGGCGCGGCGGCGACCGCCTGAACGCGTTGATTAAAGCGGGCGAGTCGTACCGGATGGAGATGGTCAGCGAAGACCGCGCTTGCGCAGGGGCGGACGGTTATCGCCCGACGCAAACGGACAGAGTAGAAATCAGTTCGGTTGTCTTCGCCGATGGGTCATACGAAGGCACGGCGGGTCTCGCGGCTTTAATCAGAGCAAAATCGCTCGGCCATATTCAACCTCTGGGCCGAGTTGTGGAGTTGATTAATTCATGGAACGACAGAGATAATTTGTCGGCGGCGGAAATAACACATTATTTTCGGAGCATTGCAAATGGCATTGAGGAGGTGGCAGAGCCGTCGATGCTGAACGACCTCCTGAGTAATTTGCCGGAAGGAGAGGTTGAGAAAGTTCCCTCGCTGGGAAACTTCCTCCGGCACGGGCAGCATGAGATCAAGACTAATCTGCTTGGCGATGCGCAGGAATTAGAGTCGTTGGCGAACAGGAAGCAGGAAGCTCAGGTTGAGACTAAAATTGTCGCAGGGTGGCTAACACGCACGAAGGCGAAATACGTGGATTGGCTCGCCGCCGCGCAAGCTGCCGCCCGCTGATCTTCAGATTTACTAAATTCATAGGAAGGGATAATGAAGTGATGAGTGATGAGTGATGAGTGATAAGTAAAAGACAGAAGTTTTGTTTTACTCATCTCTCAACTCCTATCACATATCACTCATACATAAAAATTTGCTGCAAAACGTTTCTTCAACCATCGAACACATCCTGACGGAGTTGCGCAAGGTGATCGTCGGGCAGGACGAAGTGATCGAGCAGGTCTTGGTGGCGCTTCTGGCCGAAGGGCACGCGCTCATCGAGGGCGTGCCGGGCACGGCGAAGTCGCTGTTGGTGAAGACGCTGGCGCGCATCGTCGGCGCGGATTTCGGGCGCATCCAGTTCACGCCCGATCTGATGCCTTCGGACATTACGGGCACGAACGTCTTCAACGTCGCCACGTCGAGTTTCTCGCTCAGGCGCGGCGCGATCTTCACGGACATCCTGCTCGCGGACGAGATCAACCGCACGCCGCCGAAGACGCAGGCCGCGCTCCTCGAAGCGATGGAGGAGCGGCAGGTGACGATTGACGGCGAACTCCACCCGCTCTCGCCTCTCTTCACCGTGCTCGCCACCGAAAACCCCATCGAGTATGAAGGCACCTACCCGCTGCCCGAAGCGCAGCTTGATCGCTTTTTGTTGAAAGTGATCATCGGCTACCCGTCGGCGGCGGACGAGGCGCAGGTCGTCGCCAACTGGGACAGGGGATTCAACGCGCGCCGCCTCGACCAAATAGACATCCGCCCGCTGCCCGACGCGGACGCCATCTCGCAATGCCGCGCCGAAGTGCGCCGCACGCAGATGGAGACGGGCGTGCAGAACTACCTCGTGCAGATCACGCGCCGCACGCGCGAGCACCCGTCGGTCGCCTACGGCGCAAGCCCGCGCGCATCGGTCGCGCTCCTGTTGTGCGCCAAAGCTCTGGCCGCCATGCGCGGGCGCGCGTTCGCCACGCCCGACGACGTGCGCGACATCACGCGCCCTGTCTTGCGCCATCGCCTGCGCCTGCGCGCCGAAGCCGAACTCGACGGGGCGACGCCCGACAGCGTCATCACCGACATCCTCAACACGGTCGAAGTGCCGCGCTAAGAGCCATGCAAAAGTGACGGTTGATTTATGAGACGCAGGGGATGAACTTTGAAATCATCGGCGACATCAGGAATGTAGAAACGATTGCCGTCGGCGGACGTATCCGCGAGGTCGCGAGGCTGCGGAAAACTTACGGCAAAGGCAGATGGCGCAAGCTGAAAGGTGACGCTCAGATACGTTTGAAGAATGGTAAACTTCGTCTCGCAGAGTTGCACTGGTATGAAGCACACGGCATTGGGCGCAAAGAAATAAAACGTAAACGTTATCTGGATTAAATCATGAAGAGGCGAAAAGAGCCGAATATTAAATTCGCAATCTGCGTTGACAACGCGGGTTATCCGGCGTCATTGGAACTACATAAAATCTACCGCGTGTTGGCGGACAAAGACGCGGAGGCCGATGGCGACATGAGAGTCATAGATGAAAGCGGAGAAGACTATCTCTATCCGGCGAACTATTTTGTTTTCATAAAATTGCCGCAAGCGGTCGAAGAATCTCTGCTGCAAGCAGCTTGATGCTCGACGGCGCGATGCCCGACAGCGTCATCACCTACATCCTCAACACGGTCGAAGTGCCGCGCTGACGACGAGCCTCCGTCGGCGGGTCATGCTTTTAGAGAGGCGTGGAGCAAACGCCCATCGGCATCCCGACTCGCGCGGCAACGTAAAATTGCCGCGCGCGGGCGCGCTTTCATAGTTTTTCCAAAAGCGTGTCTCCGGTTTTCTCAAGATACTTCTGCCCGCCTTTGAAGTAAGCGCCGACATTCCCCTGCAAGTGCTTCGACCAGGCGGGTTGATGTTCCCCTCGCGCCCAGGCGAACAGCGCCAGGGCGTAACCGAACATCTCTTCCGTCATGTAGCCCCGTCGTTCCGTCTGCCACCCTTGCGAGAAGGCGTCCGTCCACTGCCTGAAGCTGAACACGGCGTTCCCCGTAAACACTCCCATCCCCAGAAAGACCGTCAGGAGATCGGTCAACGGCTCGTGATCCTCGAAACCGCCCGACACCCGACCTTCGCCGAGCAGCCGGACGTGACCCAACTCGTGCGCGCTGGTGGCGACCAGAAACATCGGGTCGGTTAATTGAGCGGACTCGATGTTGATGATGAATTTGTCGCGCCGCTTGCGGTAATGTCCTGCGACGCCGCTGCGTGAGAATTCGTCAAAGGGCAGGTTGGGGCGCGGCGCGTTGTTCTCATCCGTGAAGAACTCCAACTCCACCCGTTCGGGATCGACGCCCATGTACCCGCACACCCTTTCGACTAAAGCCCGCACGCCCTCTTCATCCCCTGAGAAGTGGTCGGGGAAGAACTCGTCCGTAGGCAGCACCACCGTCGCGTTGCGCAGCGCGTCGCGCCCGAACTCTTCCATGAGCCAGAGCATGGACTCTTCTATCCACGCCTTGTCTTCCGCCACGACCGGGCATTTAGGAGTGAACCAGTTCATCTGAAAGTTTCGACGGGCGGCTGCCTGTTAACTAAAGCGCGCCGCAGTTCGACATATTGATTTTCGACATGCCGTTTAAGGCTGCCGACTCCCGCCCGACCCAATCGGATCGCCCTGCGGGATGGGCAGCGGCGTGGTCTGTTTGCGCGGCGCGTCGGGGCGCGCGAGAAAGCGTTCGATGTCGTCGCGCGTGGCGCGGCGGTGCGCGCTCGTCGCGGCGTCGGTCGAGGGCAGCTTGAGGCGTTCGTTCAACTCGCGGAGCGCGTCCGTCGCGACGGCGC
>DASQDV010000804.1:0-1809 GCA_035633995.1 Pyrinomonadaceae bacterium
AATGACGACACCCGTTCTGGCAACAATATCCCCGCCGCAACAGGAAGCGCGCCGTGAAGACCACGCTCGCGCCCTCCCGGTAAAAATCTTCGCCTTCCACGAGCGGCGGGTTGTTCGGTTCAGCGCTCATCCTCGCTAAAAACTGAACTGCGCGCCCGCCTTGCCCGTTCGCCCCGGCGTGCGGAAACCGTTCTCGAAATACTCGCGCCCGAAGAGATTCTCAACGTAGCCGAAGAAGCGCAAGCTGCGCGACTCCGCGAGCGGCAGGGTATAGTTCGCGCCCGCGTCGGCTTTGCGTATGCCTTCAAAGCGATAGACGATGCTCCCGAAAGTCGCCGGGTTGGTAATGGACGCGAGGTAATTGCTCGACGCCGTGAGGTCGAAGTTGAACATCAGGCGGCGACCGACGCGCTGTGTCAACGTCAGGTTGAATTGATGATCGGGGATGGTGAAAGAACGAATCACGTTGCCGACGCGCGGCGTGCGTTCGTCGGCGTTCGTGTAGGTGTAAGAGGTGCGCACGTCGAGCGACGGCGCGGGCGCGGCCTCCAGGCTCAACTCGACGCCGCGCGCCAAGCCCCCATTCGTGTTGACGTAGCCGCCGAAGCGACCGAACGGATCGGGCTGCACGACGAGGCCGGTGAAGTCGAACGCGATGACTTCCTGCAAGCGCGTGTAGAAATAGGTTGCCGCAGCGCGGGCGCGCCTGCGGGCGAAAGTTTGATCGAGTCCGGCGTCGAAAGCGACGGAGCGTTCGGGGCGCAGGCGCGGGTCGCCGAAGGCGGAAAACTGCGGCGAGCCGCCGCCAAAAGGGCGCGGGTCGTAGAAGCTGCCGAAACGTTCGTAGAGCGAAGGCGCGCGGTAGCCGTTGCCGACGTGTGCTCGCAGCTTGGTGCCCGTCGTGCGGAACGAATAGGCGATTGAGCCGTCGCCGGTGTAGGCGTTGGCGGGCGAGGCAAAGTCGAACCCGGCGAAGGGCGACGCAGCGGCGGGCGCAAGCCGCGGGCGCGAAAGCCCGAAGCGTTGCGCGCGGAAGGCGGCGGAGAGTTGCAGGCGATCCTGAAACAGCCGCACCTGATCCTGTATGAAGAACGAATGGCTGCGCTCGGCCACGTCGAGAGAAGAATCGTCGGCGGGCGTCGCCGAGGAGAACGAGCGATTAATGAAACGTTCGCGCTCGAATTCATAACCGGCGGTGAAGAGGTTTGCGCGCCCGAGGCTGAAATCAACCCGCGCGTTCAAGGTGTGGACGCGCCCGTCGAAATCGGCGCGCGTCGTGCCGAAAGGCTCGAAGCCCGTGCCCGCCGGGCCATCGTAAAACGCGCCGTCCGTCCGGTTGCCCTGATAAGAGACGGTGTAGCCGAAGTTGTCCGACGGTCTCTGCGCGAAGATAAGCGCGCCGGAGAAGAAGCGCGTGGCGCGCGCGGCGTCCCCGTCGTTCGTCGAAGGGATGAAGGTGGCCGCGCCCGTAGTCAACTGCCCGGCGGGCGTGCCCGCTTCGTAGCGGCGCAGTTCCGCGCGCGGGAGCGGCACGGCGCGGATGATGCCTGCGGGCAACGCGGCGGCGACGGCGCGTGCGTCTTCGTTGAGTTGGGCGAAAGAGTCCGCTGCGTAGAGGCGCGCGGTGAGGGTCGCGGTCGGCGTCAGCCGCAAGCCCACGCGCCCCTGCCCGCTCGTCGTGCGCGCCGCGTCGTCGCCGTCGATGCCGCGCGCGACGTTCAGATGTGAGACGCCCGCGCTGTAGGCGACGCGATTGGCAGATGTGCCGCCCGCCACCTGCGCGCGACCGCGAAACAGCCCGAGGCCGCC
>DASQDV010000805.1:0-4742 GCA_035633995.1 Pyrinomonadaceae bacterium
GCGGCGGGCATCGCCCTCTGGCGGCGCTGGGCGTCGGCGCGCCGTCTCATCCTGCTCGCGGCCGTCTCGCTGGTAGCGTTTCACGTCTACGCGGCCTTGCCCCCGCACAGGAATGTGGGGGTGCTGGCGCTGGTCGTCGGGGCGGGCTACGGGATGGTGCTGCTGGGCGTTGTTTTGAGTTCGAGGGGCGGGAAGGCGCAGGCAGCCTAGCGACGTGTATCGCGCCCGCACGACCCCGCCCGCCCGATAGCCCGACCGGCGCTTAAATATCCTCCTCTTTTTCACTCCGGATGCTCACCCTTCGCGGAATAGTTTATCCACTTTACTGATTGGTTTATCCACTTCACTGATTTTGGAGGAAACGCAGCAATGAAGTTAAGGTCACACTGGGTTTTGGTTCTCGCCGTTGTCATCCTTTTGGGTCTGGCCGGTTGGGGCGGCGGCAAAGCGCAAAGTTCGGCGCGCGTCAACTGGGAGTATAAAATTTTGACGAGATATGGCGGCACCGCCGATGCCGGTCAGCTTAATCAGTTGGGGGCTGAGGGATGGGAGTTGGTGTTGCGCGAGGAAGCGAGCTTTGAGAAGAATTCGCGGAGAATTGATTACTACTTCAAGCGCGCGAAGTAAGGCGAGTTAAAGTGCCGTATAAATAAAGAGACCCGCGAGCGCTCTCCCCTTCGCTCGCGGGTCTCTTGTGCGGTCGCTCGCTTACGTCCTGACAGGGGCGACCGAACTCGTTATAAACTTTTCAAACGCGCGGGGAGTTGAAGCCAGAACTTCACTTCGAGGTTTTATCGGAAGCCCGCCCGCGCTCTCCCCTTCGCAAGCGGGCTTCCTCGCACCGACAACCCTCTTGGGGGTGCCGATCTTTTCAGAACCTTAGCGCACGGTCGTCCGGTATTCCGGCAAACTCACGCTGCGGTTCAAATTCACACCGAACTCCGTGCCCGACTTGACGACCGCCTGCTGCTCTTTCTCGTAGAGCCTGCCGCCCGTGCCGAGCGCGCCGCCGATGATCGCGCCGATGCCTGCGCCCTTGCCGCCGCCCGCAATCGCGCCGATGATCGCGCCCGTCGCCGCGCCGCCGCCGATGAAGACGATGTCGCGCTTCTGGTTCGACCTGCCCTCGACGGTGCTCTCGTTGTCGGCGTTCACGTCGTCAGCCTGCAAACTGGAGAGCGAACCGTTGATCGTGTGCCGCGCGCCGTTCGGCATCTCCACCGTGTTGAAACTCACGGAGATCGTGCCAGGCGAACGCCGCTCCGCGCGCTTCACAGTCGTCACGCGACCCCAAACTTTGCTGCCCGCCGGAATCACTTCGACGCCGTTGGCGTAAGCGGGTTCTACGGTCGTCGTCGAGAAACGGTCGCCGACGCGCGCCGTTCTGGAACTGAGTTCGTTATCCATGCGCACGCGGATCGTCTGATCGGCGCCCAGGGTGTAATACCTGATCGGGGGCGTCACTGTTCGCGTCGCCGCCGCACGCCGGACAGGCCGACGCGGGCGTCGGCGTTGCGCCGAGGCCGGAATTACCGTCGCGGCGACGATGGCGAAAAGTGCTATTAAACTCAGGGCGCGTTGCGCCAATTTTTTATTTGTTTTCATAATCGTCAACTCTTTCTCGTCAAGGCCATCCGCGCGTGCCGTCGAATCTCTCGCGCACCGTCTGCGGTCGGCCACCGTTGATAACTTTAGCAATGAGCGTGCCACTGCCGACCCCGACTTTGCGCGTGCAGAATAACCGCCAAAACCGCGTCATTTCCCCCGGCGGGCAGTTTTTCGCCCGTCGCCTGCGAGGCCAGCGTCAACGAAGTGCGCGCGTGTGCGCGCATTTTGCACCATATCGTGTGAGGCGGATTTTAGCATGAGTCAAGGCGCAGTTTTTATGATATACAAGGCAGCACTCAATTTCAGTTTTTCGCCGCGCTTTAATCCAGACTAACGACTTGTAAAGAGGAGAATTTTTATGAGCACACAGGCAGCGGAGACCGCGACGCAGCAGCCGTCGCTCCCGCGCATCAACGAATCAGCCCCCGACTTCGAGGCGAAGTCAACGCAGGGCATGTTGAAACTCTCAGACTACAAAGGCCGCTGGGTGGTGCTGTTTTCGCACCCGGCGGACTTCACGCCGGTCTGTTCCACCGAGTTCATCGAATTCGCACGCCGCGCCGAAGAGTTCAAGACGCGCAATGTCCAACTCATCGGCCTCTCGGTTGACTCCGTGCCCGCGCACATCGCCTGGATCAGGAGCATCGAGTCGCACTTCCCGGACGTAAAGATAGACTTTCCGGTGATCGCAGACCTCGACACGAAGGTCGCGCAGAAGTACGGCCTCATACACCCGTCGGCCTCGGAGACGGCCACCGTGCGCGCCGTCTTCGTCATCGACGAGAAGGGCACCATCCGCGCGCTCATCTATTACCCGATGAGCCTGGGGCGCAACATAGACGAAATCCTGCGCGCCATAGACGGACTCCAAACCGCCGACGCCAACGCCTGCGCCACGCCCGCCAACTGGAAACCGGGCGAGCAGGTGATCGTGCCGCCGCCCCAAACCATCGCCGACGCAGAGAAGCGCCTGCAATCAGAGTACGACGTGACCGACTGGTACTTTGCGAAGCGCACGCTCGACAAGAATTAAGCTTACGGGAGATCGATTTGCACAATTAAGCGAGGAGGGAGACGGATGGAAGAGATCACCGCGAAGGAATTGAAGGAGCGTCTGGACAAGGGCGACGACCTACAGATCATAGACGTGCGCGAACCGAACGAGTATGAAACGGCGCGGCTCGAAGGGTCGAAGTTGATCCCGCTCGCTCAGGTCGTGAACCGGATGGGCGAGATAGACGCCGGGCGCGAGACTGTCGTGCATTGCAAGATGGGCGGGCGCAGCGCGAAGGCCATAGAGGCGTTGCAGCGCGCGGGTTTTGCGGGGCGGCTTGTCAATCTCAAGGGCGGCATCACGGCCTGGTCGAACGACGTTGACCCGTCAGTGCCGAAGTATTGAGCGGTCGCGCGGCGGTCGCCCTCGCGGATAGCGAACAGGGAAGCCGCGCGAAAAGCGAAAATGCGAGAGGCCGCGCGTCGAAGCGAAAGACTTTATCAACATAGATCAAGTCTTTCGCTTCGGCGCGCGGCCTCCGGCGCGTTTAGAGATAGCCGCGACTGGCGATTTTCAGGCGGATTGGCCTTGCGCCTGTTCTTCTCCGAGCCGCGTCTTGAGAAGTTGCTTGCCGCGTTCGGCGCGCTTGACGTTCTGGTCGCGCACGTCGCGGAAGTACTGCGCGAGTTCCGTGTCGCCGTTTTGTTCGGCATCGTTGATGTACATCTCGTAAGTCTCTGCGCCTTGCAGCGCATGATAGATGATGCTCAGCAAGTTGTAGATCGTGTCTTGTGTGCCCGTGTTACTTTTGGTCGTCATAGTAATCTCCCCACCTTTGTAAAGTTTAGTCCGCAATTGATTGGGGGCGTTTGGGAACGTGCGTGGATTGTAGGAACGCGGCGCGCTAAAGGTCAAGCCGGTGGCGCGCAGCCGCCGCTACGTTCAGAAGCCCAAGGGGCGGCGCTATGAAAGCAATAGACGCCGCGGAAGATCGAGCGCACGCCTGCGGGCTGAAAAGTCTCGGGGCTGACTGTTCAAATAAACACTTCGGTGCGCGGGCGCGAGAAATCGTGTTCGGTGACGACGCGCCTGAGGGCGGAAGCGATTTTCGAGCCGCCGCGCGCCGACGGCTCAATCGGGTTGGCATAGTCCGCGTCGTCGGCGCAGATCAACCTGAGGTCTACGAGCGGGAGGCCGCGCGCGAACGCGGCGCGGGTGATGGCGTCGTTGAAGACGCAGAGGGCGGCGACGGCAAGCCGCTGCATGAGCGCGTCGGCGAAGCGCGGGTTGTAGATCGTGCAGACGGCGACGGGCAGCCCGAGGGCGACGAGGCCGTCGAGCATGGATCGATATTCGAGTTCGAAATCGTCGGCGACCTGTGCGAGTTGTGTGAGCGCATCGGCCATCGAGCGCGCGCCGCCTTCGAGCAGGCGGGAGTGGCCGAGCGCGTCGTTGCCGCCGACGCTCAGGACGAGGTGGCTTGCGTCGGCGGGCAGCCGTTCAGCCTGCGCCGCGACGTGGCGGATGCGGCTGCCGTCAACCGCGCGCAGCGTGGCTTGCCAGCCGCGCGGCAGTTCTTCGCGGAACTGGCGCACTACGTCCGGCTCGCCCGCGCCGACGTAAGATGCGTTGTCTAAGATCGAATCGCCGAGAAGAATGACGTGTTGCACCGCTTTGACCTCAACGTGAAAAATGACGCCGAACGTAAAAAGTCTTCGCCCGGCGAGAGCTTGATGTAGAATGTCGAAAATTTCGGAGCATTCGAGACGGGTAAGAATTTAGCAGAGCGGCCTTGAAACCGCTCGCGCTGACAGCGGACGCGGAAACGTCCGGTGATAAAAGATGGGACTTGAAGTTTACCAGCGGAAGCGGGATTTCCGGCGCACGCCTGAGCCGAAGGGCAAGGTGGCGAAGCGCAACCTCAGCAGGTTCGTCGTGCAGGAGCACCACGCGGAGAAGCTGCATTTCGATTTTCGTCTGGAGATGGACGGCGTGCTCAAGTCGTGGTCGATTCCGCGCGGCCCTTCGCTCGACCCGGCGGAGAAGCGTCTGGCCGTGCCGACCGAAGACCATCCGGTCGAGTATCTGAAATTCGAAGGGCACATCCCCGAAGGCAACTACGGCGCGGGCGAGCACATGA
>DASQDV010000806.1:0-11517 GCA_035633995.1 Pyrinomonadaceae bacterium
CGCGCCGTGCTCGTCAAGGGCGGGCACCTGACCGGCGACGCTTTGGACTTGCTCGACGACGACGGCCACATCCAACTCTTTCGCGCGCCGCGTATCCACACGGACGCCACGCACGGCACGGGCTGCACGCTCGCCGCCTCAATCGCCGCCTGCCTCGCGCGCGGCATGAATTTGTCCGATGCTGTCGGCGCGGCCAAGCGTTTCGTCACAGAGGCCATCCGCCGCTCGCCGCAACTGGGGCGCGGCTTCAGCCCGGTCAATCACAATTTACGCGTGCGGTTTGATGAACGAGGTGAGATCGTGATCGGGGAAGATTAAAGCACCCGGCACAGGTAGAAGAAACGATGAAGGCGGAAGGCGGAGCGATGAATTAAAGCAAACTGCTGTTGTCTTTAATTCATCGTTCCGCCTTCATCGTTCTCCTTCGCTTCTTACTGCCCGTCGCCCGGCTCGATGGTCACTTTCTCCATCACGACATCCGTGCGCGGGCGGTCGCTGCTGTCCTTCGGCACCGATGCGATGGCGTCAACCACTTCCTGCCCCTCGATGACGCGCCCGAACTTGCTGTAGCTCGGCGGCAAAGGATAATCGGCGTGCATGATGAAGAACTGCGAGCCGTTCGTATTCGGCCCCGCGTTCGCCATCGCGACCGTGCCCTTCGTGTACGCGCCTTTGTAGAGATCGGACGAGCGGTTGATCTCGTCGGCGAACTTGCCGCCCCAGGCGGACTTGCCGCCGCGCCCCGTGCCGTCCGGGTCGCCGCCCTGAATCATAAAGCCGCTGATGACGCGGTGAAAGATCACGCCGTCGTAGTAGCCGCGCTCGGCCAGTGTGATGAAGTTCTCGGTCGTCTTCGGCGCGTCCTGTTCCAACAACTCGAAGCGGATCGTGCCGTGATTCGTCTTGATGTTCGCGATGCGATTTGCCATAAAATTTGTCAGTTGTCAGTTGTCCGTCGTCAGTTGTTTTATCTCTTACGTAAGCTGAGACCTTTATCTTCAACCCGCTGCTCGTGAACCACGAACAACGGACAACCGACGACGGACAACGGACAAACTCTCATCCTTTCGTAGTAGTTTCTGCTTCCAAGATAAATTTTTCGATGGCCGAGGCGACGCCGTCTTCGTCGTTGCTCTCCGTGACGTGGATGCCTGCAAGTTCGAGCACGCGCGGTTCGGCGTTCGAGACGGCGACGCGCGTTCCGGCAAATTCCAACATCTCCACGTCGTTGTGATTGTCGCCGACGGCCATCACCTCTGCGGGCGAGAGCTTGTGTTCGAGCGCCACCGCCGCCAGCCCCGTGCCCTTCGACACGTCCGGGTGAATCACATCAACCAGCCCGAAATCAATCGAAGGGTAGAGCGTCGTCATCAACTTCACGCTTGCGCCGAGTTCGCGCTCGAAGATGCCGCTCAGGCGTTCGATGTTTGCGAACGTGCCGGAGAAGGTGATGTGGACGGGCGCGTGGTCGAGATAATCTTCGAGCGAGGGGACGTGGAGGATGGCGCGCTCGGCCTCGTCGCCGTGAATGCGGCGCGACCACGCGATGTATTCCGCCACAGGCCCGTCTGTGTCGCGCAGGTGATCATAGACGATGAGCGCCGCCCCGTGCGGGTCGTCGCTGACGAGCGGGTCGGCGCGGTGCGCGCGCCCGACGCGCAAAACTTCGCGCGCGGTGGGAAGCGGCAACAGGCTCGCGTTGACGGTTTCGAGCGTGCGCGCGTGTTTGGTGAGCGCGCCGTTGTGGGCGACGACGGGCACGTCCAGCCCGAGCCGGAGCGCGAGCGGGCGCGCGTCGCGAAAACGCCGCCCCGTGACGAGCGCGACGCGCACTCCGGCAGCGCGCGCCTCCGCAATCGCGCGCGCGTTGCGTTCCGACAACTCGCCCATCGAGTTGAGAAGCGTCCCATCGAGATCGAGCGCAAGCAAACGAATCATAAAAGTAGTGACGAGTTAAAAGTGACGAGTGACAAGATAAAGCCTTTCCCGCGTCGTTGTCACCCGGCGGGCGGGTTGTGTGAGTGGCGGCTTGAAGCGGGCGAGGTCAGACGCGCCTGCTGTCGCGGGCGGCTACCGGCGACATTACCCGCCCGCTCTCGCAGGCGCGTCTGACCTGTCGCTCGCGACTGTCGGGCGTTTGCTCCACCTGACGGATGTTTCGTGGGTGGCGTATGATTCATGGCAGATTAATTTACGCCGGAAAAATACGGAAAGGACCTGTTTTTCATGTATGTGACACATCTGGAATGCGCTGCGTGCGGGCTGAGGCACGAGGCACGGCAGTTGCAGAATCTCTGTCGCGAGTGCGGCAAGCCGCTCCTGGTTCGTTACGATCTGGAGCGCGCCGCCGCGCAGTTGAAGAAGGAAAGTTTACGCGAGAGGCCGGGGGATTTATGGCGTTACAGAGAGGTGCTGCACGTCGCGCACGAAGAAAATATCGTCTCGCTCGGCGAAGGCTGGACGCCCATCTTGCGAGCAAGTCGGCTGGGCGCGAAGCTGGGCTTGAAAGAGTTGTACATCAAGGACGAGGGGCAGAACCCGACGCAGAGTTTCAAGGCGCGCGGGATGACGGCGGCCGTCTCGATGGCGAAGGAGTTGGGCGCGCGTAAACTGGCCGTGCCCTCGGCGGGCAACGCTGCGGGCGCGCTCTCGGCCTACGCCGCACGCGCCGGATTAGAGGCGCACATCTTCATGCCGAAAGATACGCCGCGCGCCAACATTATCGAATGCGAGCAGACCGGCGCGCACGTTACCTTGATGGACGGGCTGATCACGGATTGCGGGGCAGAGGTGGGCAGGCGCAGAGAGGCGGAAGGCTGGTTTGACGTTTCGACTTTGAAAGAGCCGTATCGCGTGGAAGGCAAGAAGACGCTCGGCTATGAGTTGGCCGAACAATTCGAGTGGGAGCTGCCCGACGTGATCGTCTACCCGACGGGCGGGGGCACGGGACTCATCGGCATGTGGAAGGCGTTCGGGGAGATGGAAGCGATGGGATGGATCGGCAAAAAACGACCGCGCATGGTGACGGTGCAGGCCGCCGGGTGCGCGCCCATCGTGCGCGCGTTCGCGGAAGGGAAGCGCTTCGCGGAAGAGTTCGCGGACGCCGCGACGACCGCTTCGGGCTTGCGCGTGCCGAAGGCCATCGGCGATTTCCTCATACTCGACGCGCTCAGGGCATCGGGGGGCGCGGCCATCAGCGTGACGGACGCGGAGTTGATCGCGGCGACGCGCGAGATCGGCGCAGCCGAAGGGTTGTTCTGCGCGCCGGAGGGCGCGGCTTGTCTGCCCGCGTTGAGGAAGTTGCTGGCGAGCGGCGAAGTTAAACGGGCGGAGCGCGTCGTGCTTTTCAACACGGGCGCGGGCGTGAAATATCTGGAGAGCTATTCGTAGTGAAACGCCGCAGGCAGAGGCAAAGCCGGACGTTTCAGGCGCGTCTAATTGTTTGTTGGACGATGTGGAAAGTCGGCGTCGCGTGCGGCGCGGCGGAGGGTACGGTGAGAAGATGATGAACGGAGAAGTTGCGATGAAACGGCGTTTGCCTGCGGTGCTGTTCGTGATTCATGTGACGGTGCTGCTGCTGATTATTCTTCTGGCGACATACAGCCTCGCGCATGCACAAACTGCGGCGGCGAAGTTGCAACCGGACGCGGGCGCGAAGACTCCTGCGGCGACGGGTGAAGCTGACCGCGCGCGATTCGACCGCGCGCGCGCCGAAGGGTTCGAGGCGCTCTACAATCTCGATTACGAGACGGCGCGCGCGCGCTTCAAGGAACTCTCGCGCCTCTACCCGGATCATCCGGCGGGGCCGCAATTCTTAGCGGCGAGTTTGTGGCTGGAAACTTTGAACGCGACGCGGCGTTTGCAGTCGGGGTTGTACAACAACGAATCTTTCTACGCGAAGACGGAGGACAAGGTTGACCCGAAGATCGTCGCGCAGTTCAAGGAATGGACGCGCGCGGCGAAACAACTGGCGGAAGCGCGTCTGAAGAAGAATCCGAAGGATACGGAAGCCCTCTATTTTCTCGGCGCGACGCAGGGACTCAAAGCCGCGTTCGCCGGGGCGGTCGAGCGCAGTTTCATCTCGGCGCTCAGAAGCGGCTCGGACGCCGTTGACCGTCACCGCGAGACGATCAAACTCGACCCGAACTATCACGATGCGGAGTTGACCATCGGGATGCAGGATTACATCGTCGGCGGGCTTGCGCTGCCCTACAAAATCCTCGCGGGGATGACCGGCACGCGCGGCTCGAAAAAACGCGGCCTCGCCACGCTCGAACGCGTCATGCGCGAAGGACAATGGGCGCGAGACGACGCGCGCGTCATGCTCATCCCGCTCTACAAACGCGAGAAGCGATACGCGGACGCCGCCGCGCTCGCGCGCGAACTCGCCGCGAAGTATCCGAAAAATTACCTGTTCAAGTTGGAGTATGCGGACGCGCTCGTCTCGCAGGCGGCGGCGGAGCGCGGGGGCGCAGGCGCGGCTGCGGCGGCGAACACCGAACGCGAAGCCTTCGCCATCTTCGACGGCCTGCTACGCGATAAGGCGACGCGCGAGGCGGCGGCGCGTCAACTCGACCTCATACATTTCCAGTACGGCGAAGCACTCTTCGTCGCGGGGCAGACGGAGCGCGCGGCGCGAGAGTTTCTGGCGGCGGCAAGCGTGCCGAACGCGGAGGCGAACCTCGCGACGCTGGCGCGCCTGCGCGCCGCGCAGTCTCTAGACCTCGCGGGCAGACGCGACGACGCGCTCGCCGAGTACAAGCGCGTCGTCGCGCGCCCGAATGTTTACGACTCGCTTGAGGAAGCGCGGCGCGGCTTGCGCGAGCCTTATCGTCGCCCGGCGGCGAAGCAGCAGGAAGATAACTAAAAGTGTTCGTTGTCCGTAGTCAGTTGCCAGTTGTTTCATGTCCGTGTCACCAACTACCAAACATCGGACAGCACGACCGGCAACAGGCTACGGACGACGGGCAAAGAACAACTGACAACGGACAACTGACTACGGACGACCGACAAGGATTGAGGTGAAGCGTTGCAAAAATATTCGACAGGCGGGGCAGGGGAGACGCGCCCGCGCCGCCTGCTGTTGTGTCTCGACGGCGTGCCTTACGAAGTGATCAAAGCGGCCAGGTCGCGCGGCCTGTTCGCGCGCTTCGGCGAACCCGCCGGGCTGCTCTCGCCCTTCCCGACGATGACGAACATCGCGCTCTCGACGATGCTCGGCGCGTCCGCCCCGCTCGGCTACGAGAGTCTCTACTTCAACAAGGATTCGCAGGAGTTGTGCGGCGGCATACGCAAGTACATCGGTCGGCGCACGCCCGATAAAGTGCCCTCGACCTACATGGACGAACTCGATTATCAAGAGCCGCTGCCCTTCGAGTTTCTCGTCTATGTCGCGCCCGACGCCGTGTGGCGCGCCGACATGCGCCGCTTCCGTGAACGCTTTCGCCGCGCGCCGCAGGAGAGAGATTTCTTCGCCTTCCTCAAAGGCACGGACGGCCTGCTGCACATTCGCGGGCCGCAAAAATTGAACGTCGCACTCGAATCGCTTGACAAAATCCTGAACGAGATTCAAGACTTCTGCGGCGCGGAAACCGAGATCGTGCTGTTCTCCGATCACGGCATGAACCTCGAAGAGAACCGGAAGATTCACCTGCAAACGCACCTGCGCGCCGCAGGCTACGAAGTCAAAGAACGCTTCGAGCGGGGTCGGGGCAAACGCAGCGTCGCCGCGCCCGCCTTCGGACTCTGCGGCTACGCCGCGCTCTACTGCGCCGACGAAACCGACCCCGGCGAAGTCGCCGACGCGCTCTCGACGCTCGAAGGCGTTGACTTCAGCATCTACCGCGAAGGCGCATCGTCCGTCGTCGCCAGCGGCGCACGCGGGCGCGCACGCATCACGCGCGAACAGAACGGCCACACGCGTTACCTTTACGAACAACTCACGGGCGACCCGCTCGAACTCGACGCCGTGCAACGCGCGCTGCGAGACGCGGGCGAGCTCGACGCGCGCGGCTATGCACTCGACAGCGCCTGGTACGCGCGCACCGCCGCGCACATCTACCCCGACGCGCTCGCCAACCTCTTCGACGCGCTCCACGCCCCGCGCGTCTGCCATACGGCTGACGTGCTCGTCAGTTGCCACGACGGCTACTACTACGGCATGTCATTCTTCAGCCGCTTCGTCCGCCTCGCCGCCACACACGGCAACGCCCTGCGCGCCAGCACCACAGCCTTCCTGATGAGCACGCACCGCCAATTCCCCACGCACGTCCGCGCGAGCGAGGCGCGCCCGTTCTTACGCGAGTAATTGTGAAGGGGAAACATGGAGAGACCGTCCGAAGCCCGATGAGAGAATGAGCCGCCGCGCCCGCAAACGAAGGACGCGGCGGCTCATTGCCGGATGCCGATTCATGCGCGGCGAGGTTTAGACGGCTTCTTGCAATTTCTTTCCCGCATCAACTGCGGCAGAAATAACTTTGGTCACTTTCCCGATTGTCGCCGCGCCACCTTTCAGGTCTTCCAGAGCCTTTTTGATCGACTTCTGGGAGTCGTCGAAGTGCTTGACCAGATCGGCGATCTGCTCGGCATGGGTCGAGAAGATTTTGTTTCTCGCTTTCAGATAATTCAGGTTGGCCTGTTTCCACGAATCAATGATCGCGTTGGCCTGCACAAAGCCTTCCGCTTTCTTCACCAGATCGTCCAGATTGTCGTCTATCATGCGGAACTGTGCGCTGAAAAGCAGGTAGATGTCGGTGTCGTTCATTGCTCTGCCCCTTTCTCCAAGGCGGTGATGAGTTGCGTAAGAAAGCCGGTCGGCACTCCCTGCGCCTTAAGCTGATCCAGCAACACTTGTGCTGTCGCCGAGTGTTCAAACAGTTCTTGTAACGAGAGCGGCTTGTTCACGGCGAGCTTCTGGTGCTGTGTGATGAGCGAATTCAGGCTTTTGGATATGGCTTCGCCCGCGTCTTCCGAGAGTTGGGCTAAGGGGTAAGCGCGCGACTCGATGATCTTGATGATTCCGGCCTTCAGCGCGGGCTGCGTAAAGGGAACCTGAGGCTCAGGCCAGCGAAGCTGATAGACGCTGAGCACGCGATTGATGAAGGTCGTGGTAATCACGGCGTCGCTTTCCACAAGCTGACGGGCGACGGATTTGTAGGCTGCCGCACGCCTCCCCGCGATCCCGGAGACCGCTCGCTTAACGCCCTGACTGTCTGCCACTTCGGTGTCGCCGCCGTAGAGCACCCGCTCCGCATCGAAAACCTGTTTGAGTTTTTGCAGGATCGGGATCAGGCGATTGCTCTCGCGCAGCAACTTGCGATTCTGTTGGATGGTCGTTATTTCGGTGATGATGTCTCTGAAGAGTCCCTGCACCGTAGACGTGATCAGGCCGCCGGTGGGGTCGGGCAAGACCAGGTTTGACGCCGCGCTGACCGTTTTGACCAACCCGTCTAAATTAGTCAGAACCTCTTGCGTCGAATCGTAAGCCGACAGTTGCGCGTAGCTGTCGTAGGCGTTTTGCATTGCTTTGGCGAGTCGCGCTCTGGCCGCCAACGCCTGATAGGTCTTCAGGTATTCCGCGAAAATTTCCTTATCCAGATCGGACATCTCGAAGGTAGGCGGCGGGGGGGCGGGCTGCCCGGTCTGATTCGCCTCCTTCACCGCTTTGTCATAAACTGTTTGACGCAGGTATGCCTCACGAAACGCGTTCAACTCATAAGTGTCGTTGGTATCGCGTTGGAGAGAACTATAATATTCCGCCATTTGCTTGGCGACGGTGCTTCCCGCCTGGGCAATTTTCGTCCCCTCCTGACGCAAAGAGCGCGTGCAGCCGGGCAATCCGATTGCGCTGAGGACGAGCAATAACGAAATAGCGTACGACGTGAGAGGCCGCGAGACAGAGGGATGGGGCTTGAACAGAGTGACCATGTGCTCTCCTGAATTGTAGGGCTGATGAACCTAAGGAGATTTGTCAGCAGGAAGGAGTTGTCAAAGCGGGGGCAGCATATTCTCTGACGAGGCGAACTGTCAATAATTTTTGCCGCCGTCGCAGGTCGCTATCAAGCGCAAGATTTATTCCCGGCTTGCCGGTTCGTGGCAGCCGGTCATGGCTTAATGCTTTCCCCGCTTGACCGTAAGCATCAGCAACACATACAAAATCAAATGATGAATGATTCAATTGATGCGGGGCGCGGTCTGGCCGTCGAGACGTTTGAACTCGTGCGGCGGTTCGGGGATTTTACGGCGGTTGATCGGGTGAACCTGCGCGTGGAGCGCGGGCAGTTTTTCGGTTTTCTGGGGCCGAACGGGGCGGGGAAATCTACGACGATCAAGATGTTGACGGGGCTGCTGCAACCGACGAGCGGGCGTGTGCGCGTGCTGGGGCGCGACCTGGCGGGCGAGACTTTGGAGGTGAAGCAACGGATCGGGGTCGTGCCGGAGGATTTGAATTTGTTCGAGCGTCTGACGGGCGGGGAGATGTTGACGTTCACGGGGCGGATGTACGGACTCGGGCGCGAGGAGACACGCGAGCGCGCGCGCGAGTTGCTGGCGCTCATGGAGTTGGACACGGAGCCGAAGAAGCTGGTGGTGGAATATTCGCACGGGATGAAGAAGAAGCTGTCGCTGGCGTGCGCGCTCATACACAGGCCGGAGATTCTGTTTCTGGACGAGCCGTTCGAGGGCGTGGACGCGCTGGCGTCGCGGACGCTCAAGGATTTGTTGTTGAAGTTGACGGCGCGCGGCATCACGGTCTTCCTCACGTCGCACGTGTTGGAGATCGTTGAGCGCCTGTGCACGCACATCGCGATCATCACGGAGGGGCGGCTGGTGGTGGAGGGCGCGCTCGACGAACTGCGGCGCGGGATTGCGCTCGAAGATGGAGAGAGGGGCGCAGGAGGAGGCGGAGGCGTAGGCGGCGGCGGCGCACGCCCCGTGTCGCTCGAAGATTATTTCATACGCGTCATCGGCGGGGCGCGTCCGGCGGGCGAAGACGTGCTGGCGTGGCTGGCGTGAAATGAAGGGCTGAGAGATGGATTTTAAGAAGGCGACCTGAAAAGAAGTTGTCGTCCTTTGTTGGCCGCGAGTTGTAAAGCGAAAGGCACACGCTGTTGAGAGCATTGACTCTCAACAGCGTGGGCCGGTCGGGTGTTCGAGACGGCGTTGCCGTTAGCGTGCGCGCTTGGAGCTATTGACCGACTTGCCGGTTCGCCTGGGGTTGCCGGAGCCGTCTGCTGCTGCGGCGGCGGCCTCTTCGGGCGCGACGGTGACGCCCGCCGTGATCGCTTCGACGTTGACGAAGAAGCGGAAATTACCGTTCTGCATCACGCCGAGACGGAACTCGACGTTGATGCTCGCGTTCGGCTGGAGCGGCGCGGAGACCGTGACCGAGGGCGCGACGAGAGTGGAGTTGATGCCGCCGCCTTCCGGTTGATCGAAGGACTGGCCGAGCGCCAGGCCGCGCAGTAAGACCGACTGGTTGTTGCTGTCCGTAACGGTCACGTCGGCGGAAGTGATGGCGCGCAGGTCGGCCTGGCCGGGCTGGGAATTGCCCTTCGTCGTCAGGTCAACGACGCGGAAGCGCAGCCGGTTGATCTTCTGCCCGGTCGAGTTGGTGAACTTGCGCCGGATGAGAAGCGTGCCGAAAGCCGCGTTCTGCGGGTTGGCATTGGCGGCGGTGCGAACTCTGGCGCACGCGGTCGTCGGCGCGCCGTTTCCGGCACACTGCGGGTCAACGAGTTGCGTCTTGATGGTCGCGTTGCGCTGGATGTGGCTCGCCAGGTTCTCCGGCCCCGGCGCGCCCAAGACCGATTGAATCCCGCCGAACGAGGCGGCGTTGGTCGAAACCAACAGGAAGTCGTTCCCGTTGATGTCCGTGTCCTGCGGCGTGCCGTTCGTCATCTTGCGGACGAAACTGTACTGGCCGTCGTCGGTCGTAATCACGGGCAGGCCGAACTGCTCGCGGAAGAAAGGGTTGTTCTCGGAGTTGAAGCCGACGGCGTCGAGGCGGTTGCCCGCCGCCGGATACTGCGACGGGTCGGACGTGCGCACGAGCGCGATGCCGGTGTTGTCCGGAATGTCGCCGCCGTAGAAGGTGTCGGGCGAGGCGTAAGGCGTGAGGCTGTAGCCGCTGCCGTTGCCCGCCAGATAGTGGCCGCGCGCGGGGATGATCGTGCCGCGCGGGATGACGAAGCGGACTGACGCCCCGACCGAATCGGAGGAGACAACCACCCACCCGGTAGAGCCGTCGGGTGTATTGACGACGAAATCGGAGTCCGTGTTGTTGTAAACCTCTATGAACTCGTCGCGCGAGCCGCCCGCGTCAACGTCGCCGCCGACGGGGAAGGGGCCGCGAAAACGAAATTCGCTGATCAGCATTTGCCCTGCGACGGGCAGGATGGTGCGCGTGAAGGTGACGGTCTGGTTGCCTTGATAGCCGGTAAAGGCGCGGCTGGCCGGGAAGAACATCGAATCGGCCTGTGCGGCGGCGACCGTGTAGTTGCCGCCCGCAACGAGACCTTCAAAGAGATACTGGCCGTTCGCGTCGGTGGTGGTGGAGGCGGTCGTGCTGCCGGTCAGGTTGATCGTGATGCCGGGCAAAGGATTGCCGTCCATGTCTATGACCTGCCCTTCGAGGATGAGCGAGGTGGCCGTCACGCCGAGCCCGGTGAGCATCTGCCCGTCGCGCAAGCCTCCGGTGCGGCACTGGTACTGCGTGAACGACCCGGCGCTGTCGCCCGCCGGGACAGAGGCGCGCTGCACGCCGGTCGTCGCGTCGAAGCCGTTGCCGGGAACCGTGCCGTAGATGATGTCGAAGCGCGTCTGGCCTTCGTAGAGACGGATTTCAAAGTTGAGGCTGCCCGACGGTTTGCCGAGCGCGGAGGCGCGCCACTCGATGTTGAAGATGCGGTTGGGGGCTGTGCCCGACACCGAGGTGAAGATGCCTTCGCCCGCGCCGCCAATCGTCATATCGGAGAAGAACGGAATGATCGCGTTGCCGAACTGCGTGAGCGGTTGGCAGACTTCAAACTGCCCGTAGTCGGCGCTGGCGCTGGTGAACTGTAGATTGCCGTTGGAACTGACGTTCGCGCTCGTGTAGCTGTTGCCGTAGAACATGTAGGCGAAGGGCAGCGCGATGGTCGCCACGCAGTCGTCGCCGGGTCTCGGCGTCACGCAATTGAAGCCCGTCACGGCGGTCGTACCGGGCACGATGCTCGCCCCTCTGGTCGAGGTGAAGCGATACTGGTTCGCCGTTTGCGCCGACGCATCGAACGACGCCGCGCCGAAGAAGAACAGGGAGAACATGAAGCCCGCAACCGCAGTGCGGGCGAGAGAAAATTGCACGAGGGAACGCATTACTTACAACCTCCTGAATTGTCCATCGAACTTTTAAACTGAAGTTTTATTGGAACGGAAAACCGTTGTGCAGTCTTGGCTGCCGAAATAATAGAGCGAGTGCGTCAGTGGTCGGGGGGAGAAGCGAAACTAACACAGGACGAGGGGGAAAATAAAGGCGAAAGG
>DASQDV010000807.1:0-4848 GCA_035633995.1 Pyrinomonadaceae bacterium
GCATCGCGCTCAACGGCAGCAGCGCGCCCGGCAACACCATTCAAGGCAACTTGATCGGCACGAATGCGGCGGGCACGGCGGCGCTTTCAAACGGCTCGCTCGGCATCGGCCTCTTGGGCGACGCCAACACCGTCGGCGGCACCAACCCGCAGGCGCGCAACGTCATCTCCGGCAACGGCGACGACGGCATCGCCATCAACGGCCAGAACAACGTCGTGCAGGGCAACTTCATCGGCACAGACTTGAACGGCTCGTCCGCGCTCGCCAATAACAGCGACGGCGTCTTTATCAACTCGCAGAACAACAACACCGTCGGCGGCGACGCGGCGGGCGCGGGCAACCGCATCGCCTTCAACACGGGCGCGGGCGTGCGCGTCAACTTCTTCGCCGAGGGCTTCAACAACCGCATCGTCGGCAACTCGATCTTCTCCAACGGCGGACTCGGCATTGATCTCGGCGCGAGCGGCGTCAACGCCAACGACGCGGGTGACGCCGACACGGGCGCGAACAACCTACAGAATTTCCCCGTCGTCTCCGTTGTTACGTCGTCGGGCGGCAACACGAACATCATCGGCACGCTCAACTCGACGCCCAACACGAACTACCTGATCCACTTCTACTCGAACACGGCCTGCGATCCGTCCGGCAGCGGCGAGGGACAAACCTACCTCGGCAACCTGCTCCTGACCACCAACGGCGCGGGCGACGCGAGCTTCGACACGACGCTCCTCGGCACGACGCTCTCCACAAACGAGTTCGTCACGGCGACGGCGACCGACCCTGCGAACAACACTTCGGAGTTCTCGGCCTGCCGCCAGGTGTCACAGCCCATCAACACCTTCACGATCAGCGGCCAGGTCACGCAGGGCGCAAACGCCCTCCCCGGCGTGACCATGACGCTCAGCGGCACGCAAAACGCGACGACCACGACCGACGCGAGCGGCAACTACGCGTTCGCCAACCTGCCCGCGAACGGCAACTACACCGTCACGCCCTCGCGCCCGAACTACACGTTCACGCCGCCCAGCCGCACGTTCAACAATTTGAGCGCCAACCAGACAGGGAACTTCACGGCGACGCTCAACACCCACACGCTCAGCGGCCACATCAACGATTCATCGAACGCCAACCTCGCGGGCGTCACCGTCACCCTCAGCGGCTCGCAAAATGCGACGACGACCACAGACGCGAGCGGCAACTACTCGTTCGCAGGTGTGGCCGCCGGTGGCAACTACACCGTTACGCCGACGCTCAACGGTTACACGTTCGCGCCGCCCTCGCGCACCGTCAACAACCTGAGCGCGAACCAGACGGCGTTAGACTTTACGGGCACGCTCAACGCGCACGTCATCAGCGGTCAGATAACCGAGAACGGAAATGCGCTCGCCGGAGTCACCGTCACCCTTAGCGGCTCGCAAAACGCGACGACCACCACAGATGCCAACGGCAACTACACGTTCAACGCTTCCGCCGGAGGCAACTACACGGTGACGCCGTCGCTCGTGAATTACACTTTCAATCCGCCGAGCCGCACGTTCAACAATTTGAACGCCAACCAGACGGCCAACTTCGCCGCCACGCGCAACACGCACGGCATCGGCGGCAACATCAGGGACAGCAACAACCAGCCGCTCGGCGGTGTCACCGTCACTTTAAGCGGCGGCCAAAACGCCGCGACGACGACGGACGCGGCGGGCAACTACTCGTTCGCGAATCTACCGGCGGGCGCAAACTATACCGTCACGCCCACGCGCACGGGCTACACCTTCGCCCCGCCAAGCGCGACGTTCAATAATTTGAACGCGAACCGCACAGCCGACTTCACGGGCACGCTCGCCACCTACACGATCAGCGGGCGCGTGCGCGACACGCTCGGCGGCAACCTCGGCGGCGTCACCGTCACCCTCAGCGGCGCGCAGTCGCGCACGGTGACAACTTCTGCGGACGGTCTCTACACCTTCGCGGGCGTGCCGCAGGGCGCCTACACAGTGACGCCCGCGCGCGACGGCTACGCGTTCAGCCCGCCGTCTAAATCCTTCCCGAACCTGACGCAGAACGAGACGTTCGACTTCACGGGCACGCCCTCCGTCGCCACGCCCGCAGGCGCGAACGTGCAGGTCGCGGTCGGCGGCTTCAGCGTCACGTTCACCGTCGTCACAGGCGCGGGCACGACCAACGCGCCGCCCATCAACCCGGCGACGGCGGGCGCACTCCCCGCCGGTTATGTCTTCTTCGACGGCACGCGCGCCGCAGACATCACGACCACCGCCACCTACACCGGCACGGTCACCGTCTGCACCAATGCGCCCTCCGTCAACGACCCGCAGACCTTCGCCAACCTGCGCATCCTGCACGGCGAAAACGGCGTGCTCGTTGACCGCACCTCCGGCGCGGACTTCAACACGCGCACCGTCTGCGGTCAGGTCAATTCGCTCAGCCCGTTCGTCCTCGCGCGGGTGATCCCGGCGCAGTCGCAGACGATCAGCGGGCGCGTCAAGGGCATTGACGGCAACGGCATTCCTAACGTCACGCTCGTCGTCACGGACGCAAACACCGGCGCGACCATCACGACCACCACGACGAACGCCAGCGGCGATTACGCGCTCGTGCTCCCGCCCGGCGGCGACTACACCATCACGACCGCGAAAGCCGGGTTCACTTTCCAACCCGCCGCGCGCACCTTCACCAACCTGAGCGGCGGCGAGACCTCCGACTACACGGCGACCAGAGGCATACGGGTCAGCGGGCGCGTCGCTGCGGCAAACGGCAGCGGCATCGGCAACGTCGTCGTCACGCTGAGCGGCACGGCGACGAGGACGACGCAGACCTTGCCGAACGGCAGTTTCCTGTTCACCAACCTGCCCGCCGGCGGCGACTACGTCTTGCAGGCCGACAGCGGCCTGCTCACCTTCAACCCGCCGCAAGTCGCGCGCCCCGGCCTCAGCGCCGACGTGACGTTCAGCCTCGTCGCCGCGCCGCGCCCCGTGCCCGTCCCGACGCCGCCCATCAGTGACGATTTCAGCGGCACCACGCGCGACCCCTCGAAGTTCACAGAGGGCACGCTGTCGCAGCCGCCCGGCTCGCGCGACCCGCGCGTGACGGTCGTGCAGCAGAACGGAAAACTGGTCATCACGCCGCGCGAAGGCATCAGCGAGGCCAGCTTCAACGGCTACACCACCGTGCGCGCGATAGACTTTGCCGACGCGCAGGCCAGCGTCGAAGTTGACCAGACCGCCGACAACGGCGCGCAGACGAGCTTCGCCGTCGGTCGGGACGAGCGCAACTTCTTCCGCTTCGTCGCGCAGGACGTTGACCCGGAGAACGTCTCAGCCGCCTCGTCGGCGAACAAGGCGAACGCTTCGGCGCGCAGCGTCCCCCTGCGCCGCCTCATCTTCCAGGCGCGCAGCGCGGGCGTCCTGAACGGGCTGCCGACGAGCATTCCTTACGATCCGGTGCGCCATCGCTTCTGGCGTTTCCGCCACGACTCGACGCTCGCCGTGATGTTCTTCGAGACGAGTCCGGATCGCGCGGTCTGGACGGAGCAGCGCAGAATTCAACTCGGCGGCGCCATCGGCCCGCTCGCCGCCGAACTCGGCGCGGGCACTTCCGGCAAGGTGACGAACGCCGGGCAGGCCATCTTCGATAACCTGCTCGTCCAGCCGAGCGCCTTCGTCAACCGCGCGAATAACATCAGGCTCTCGCAAGGCACGTATCGCGTGAACGAGGGGACGGGGTTGTTGACGCTCAAGGCCGTGCGCGCGGGCGACACTTCGCGCGCGACGACGATTGACTACGCGACCGAGCCTTTCGACGGCAAGCCCTGCAACGCGCCCGACGGCAAGGCACGCGTGCGCTGCGACATCGGCACAACGGCGGGCACGATCCGCTTCGCGCCCGGCGAAACCGAAAAGACGTTCACGGTCTTCATCACCGACGACTCCTACGCGGAAGGCAACGAGACGTTGCGCATCGCGCTCGGCTTCCCCTCGGGCGGCGTCGTCGAGGAACCGTCTGCCGCGCTCGTCACGATTGAGGATAACGACGGCGCGACCACTGCCAACCCCATCAACACCGCGCCCTTCATGGTGCGCCAGCAATACCTCGACTTCCTCAACCGCGAGCCGGACAACGACGGCTTCAACGCGTGGGTCGGCGTGCTCAGGCGTTGCTCCTTCGAAGGCCACTTCGGCCCCGGCAAGTCCGGCTCCGACCCGACCTGCGACCGCATCACCGTGTCTTCGTCGTTCTTCCGCTCGCCGGAGTTCGCGCTCAAAGGCTTCTTCGTCTATCGCTTCTACAAGGCGAGCCTCGGACGCCTGCCGACCTACGAGGAGTTCCTGCGCGACATGACGAGCGTGACCGGACAGACCGAAGCGGAAGTCATAGCCAAACGCGAAGCTTTCGCCGACGCGTGGGTCGAGCGCGCAGACTTCGTAGCCCTGAACGAGGGCATCACGAATGCCGAGTATGTTGACGGGTTGGCGACGACGGCGGGCGTCTCCCTGTCGAACAGCGCGCAGATGGTCACGGATTTGAACAGCGGGAAACGGACGCGGGCGCAGGTGCTGCGCGCGGTCGTGGACAGCCCCGAATTGTTCAACCGCGAATACAACTCGGCCTTCGTGCTGATGCAGTACTTCGGCTACTTGCAGCGCGACCCCGACGAAGCCGGCTTCAACAGTTGGCTCAGCCTGCTCGACCGCACGGGCGACTACCGCACGATGATCTTCGGCTTCCTCTACTCGCAGGAGTACATCTCGCGTTTCGGAACGCCGTAGAGTTGAATTGATCTTAAATAAGGAAGCGACGGGGCGGACATCGTTAAGCGAGATGTCCGCCCCGTCGCTT
>DASQDV010000808.1:0-2448 GCA_035633995.1 Pyrinomonadaceae bacterium
GCAGCACCCCTGCGACGACTACCACGACGCCCGACGCGACACCCGACGCGACGCCGACGCCGACGCCCGGGCAGTAGTCAGCCGCCGGAACATCCTCGAAGTTAGGCCAGGGTAAAAAGGTAAAAGGCAAAAGTTAAGAACTGCTTCTTGCTTTAACTTTTACCTTTTTACTTTAGAAGATAAGTGAGTTTCAGGTTTCAAGTTAAAGACGAAGAACCTTAAACCTCAGTCTTGAAACCTTAAACCTGAAACTTGAAACCTATTTCGTGTTGAAGATGAAAGAGAAGATTCGCATTGCGAGCGGGCAGGGCTTCTGGGGCGATATGCTCGATGCGCCCGTGCGGCAGGTCAAAGGCGGGCAGATCGATTATTTGATGCTCGACTACCTCGCCGAAGTCACGATGTCCATCATGCAGAAGCAGCGCGCACGCGACCCGCGCGCCGGTTACGCGCGCGACTTCGTGCCGCTCATGCGCGAGATTTTGCCCGACTGCGTGGAGCGCAACATCCGCGTCACGGCGAATGCCGGGGGCGTCAACCCGCTCGGGTGCGCCGAAGCCGTGCGCGACGTGGCGCGCGAGTTGAATCTGGGCGGACGCCTGCGCATCGGCACGGTGACGGGCGACGACATCATGGGACGCCTCGACGAGTTTCTCGCGCGCGGGCTGGAACTGCGCAACATGGACACCGGCGAGCCGCTCTCGAAGGTGCGCGATGCGATCCAGAGCGCAAACGTCTATCTCGGCGCGTGGCCGATGGTCGAGGCTTTGAACCGGGGCGCGCAGGTCGTCATCACGGGGCGCGCGACCGACACGGGACTGACGCTCGCTCCCATCATCCACGAATTCGGCTGGCGCGAAGACGACTGGGATAGACTTTCAGCCGGAACCATCGCGGGGCACATCATAGAGTGCGGCGCGCAGGCGTCGGGCGGCAACTGCCAGTACGACTGGCAGGCGATTCCCGATCTGGCAAACGTCGGCTTCCCCATCGTCGAGGCCGCGCCCGATGGCACGTTCGTCGTCACGAAGCACGAAGGCACGGGCGGCATCGTCTCGATCCCTTCGATCAAAGAACAACTCGTTTACGAAATGGGCGACCCGCACGAGTACATTACGCCCGATTGCGTCGCGGACTTCACCTCGATCCGGCTCGCGGACGAGGGAGGGAATCGCGTGCGCGTGCACGGCATCAAGGGGCGTCCGGCGACCGAGTTTTTGAAAGTCTCGATCAGCTATTCGGCGGGCTACAAGGCCGTCGGCACGCTCGTCTATTCGTGGCCTGACGCTTACGCGAAGGCGCGTGCGGCCGATCAGATTTTACGCGCGCGGCTCGAACGCCTCGGCTTGCGGTTCGAGCAGATTCTAACCGAGTTCGTCGGCGCAAACGCGACGCACGGGCGGCTCGCCGGAGAGCCGTCAACGGATTTGCCCGAAGTGCAATTGAGAGTCGGCGTGCGCGGCGCGGATCGCGCGGCGGTCGAACGCTTCACGAAAGAGATCGCGCCGCTCATCCTGACGGGGCCGCCGGGCGTGACGGGTTTTGCGGGCGGGCGTCCGAAGGTTGAAGAGATCGTCGCCTACTGGCCTGCGCTGATTCCGAAGACGGAGATCGAACCGCGCGTCGAGGTGACGGAAGCGTGAGCGCGGGCGGAGAAGAAGAAGAAATAGCGCGAGCGTCGGCGAGCGCGGAAGCGGACGGCGGCAAAGCGACCGACCTCTCGTGGCGGCGTCGAAGCTCCGAGATCATCGCCGACTGTCGCGTCTTTCAGGTGCGGCGCGACCTGAGCATCAGCCCGCACAGGGACAGCGAACACGATTTCTACGTCCTCGAATCGTCCGACTGGATCAACATCATTCCGCTCACGGCGAACGATGAAGTTGTGATGATCGAACAATACCGGCACGGCTCGCAGGAGGTGACGCTGGAAATTCCGGGCGGGATGGTTGACGCGGGCGAGTCGCCGCAGGACGCCGCCGCGCGCGAGATGCTGGAAGAGACGGGCTACGCCGCGACGCATGAGGTAATCTATCTGGGCAAGGTGCGCCCCAATCCCGCGATTCATAACAACTGGATACACACGTTTCTCGCGCGCGATGTCGAACTCCGGCAAAAGCCCGTGATCGAAAGCACCGAGCACACCGTCGTGCGGCTCGTGCCGCTCGCAGACGTGCCCGCGCTCATCGCATCGGGCGCGATCAATCACGCGCTCGTCGTCGTCGGCTTTCACTGGCTCGCTCTACAACAGGCGGGACTCGCGCCCGCCGCCCGTTAAGTTATGAAAATTCAATTGATCAAACTCGCGCACGCGCGCTCCGGCGACAAAGGCGACACGGCCAACGTCGGCCTCATCGCCCTGCGCCCGGAGTTCTACCCGCTGCTCGTCCGCGAGGTGACGGCGGCGCGCGTCAAAGAGCATTTCGAGGGCATCTGCCGGGGCGAGGTCGA
>DASQDV010000809.1:0-5445 GCA_035633995.1 Pyrinomonadaceae bacterium
GAAACGCCAGGGAAACTGGATCGCCCATAGCGGCTTGACGAGCCGCCACACGAAATTGCCGGGCGAGGTCATCAACAGGACGCAGGCCGCCGCCACGCTCATCCAGAACGCGCGCTCACGCTTGAACGCGTTGTCGTGCGCCGCGCCGTCGCCGCCGCGCGCGAGGACGCGTGCGCAGACGATGACGCCAGCCGTCAGCAGAAACGCCACCGTGACGCGCCCTTCAACTAATTTGAGATCGAAGTTGGTCAGTTGCAGCCATCTCTTGTCGTAGTGTTCGGGCAGCATGTCTCCGAGAGAAACGAATTGCTGATTGAGCATGGCCGGGAGCAGGTAGACGGAAGCCAGCCCCGCGCCGAGCGACATGCCAAGCACCGTGAGGAACATGGCGCGCCGTCTTCGGTTCGTCTCGCACGCGAAGAACGCGTAGCAGGGCGGGACGAGCGAGAAGATGAGAGTGGTCGGCAGGTGAGTCGTGATGAGCGCGGCATAACTGAGCGCAAGTCCCGGCAGGGCAAACTTCGATGCGCCGCCCGCGAGACGCCGCACGCAGCAGAGCATCAAGGGCATCCAGACGAAAGCCCACACTTCTGCGAAGGCGTTACGCGTGTAGACATCAACGGTGAGATGGTAGGGCATGAGCATGTAGAGGACGGCGGCAAGGGCGGCGGCTTCACCGTCGGCAAACTCTTTGAGCCAGAGGTAGGCCGCGAGGCCGGAGGCGATGATTGCCAGTGCGACCGAAGCGCCGAGATGCAACATGCCGTGAATGCCGCCGGGCATCAGCGGCGTGAACAGCGTGGTGATGTAATAGGGCAGCGGCGCGTAGAAGAAGAAGACGGGGCTGCCGAGTCCGCCGTTCAGATTCAACAGCCAGCGCGGGTACACCTCGCCCGCCAGCAGTTGCGCGGAAAAGTTGGTGTACCACATCGCATGAAACAGCGTGTCGCCAAAGAAGGGCACGCCGCGCCACAGGGGCAGCGCGCCGAAGAGGAGGCCGCTGCCGCAGACGACCGGCAGGTTGCGTAGTTTGATCTTTTTCATGCGGCGCTTTGTGCCGTGTCGAACTAGAGCGGCGCGGTGGTCAACGCGAAATAGAGTTCTCAGGTAGCGTTGGCATTAAGTGTATCCAGGCCACTTTATCTTAGCGGCGCGCAACGGTTCAAGAAAGATGCCGGTTCGCGCCTGCGTTACTCTGACGAGCGACGCGTGCGCGGGCGACAGTGATGTTGCCCGCGCACGCGGCGGGTTGTTAGTATCTCCCTGCAAAGAAATTGTCACGACACAGATGCTTCTTGAAACTGACTTCATCGTTATCGGCAGCGGCATCGCTGGCTTGCGCGCCGCGCTCGAAATCGCAGGCCGGGGTGCGCGCGTCGTCGTGCTGACGAAGGAACGCGCGAGCGAATCGAACACCGAGTACGCGCAGGGCGGCGTGGCCGTCGCGCTCTCGGAGGACGACGAGGCGTCGTTGCACGAAGACGACACGCTTCAGGCGGGCGCGGGGTTGTGCGACGAGCGCGCCGTGCGCGTGCTGGTGGAAGACGGCAGGCGTTACATGCGCGAGTTGATCGAGTGGGGCGCGGAGTTTGACCGCGAGGGCGGCGAGCTTCTCTTCACGCAGGAGGCCGCACACTCGCGCCGGCGCATACTCCATGCCGGGGGCGACGCAACGGGACACGAGATCGTCCGCGCGCTGCTCGCCCGCGCGCGGGCGGACAAGCGCATAGAGTTTCTCGCGCACGCGGCGACCGAAGAGTTGATCACGGAAGACGGGCGTTGCCGGGGCGTGCGTTATCTCGATCCGCTGGTGCGCGCGTCGCGGAGTTTGCGCGCACGCGCCGTCGTGCTCGCGTCGGGCGGCGCGGGCGCGCTCTACCTGCACACGACCAACCCCCCGGTTGCGACCGGCGACGGCATGGCGATGGCTTACGCGGCGGGCGCGGAAGTTGCCGATATGGAGTTTGTGCAGTTTCACCCGACGGCCTTGAACGTGGAAGGCGCGCCGCGCTTCCTCCTGACCGAGGCGTTGCGCGGCGAGGGCGGCGTGCTCCGCAACGAAGAGGGCAAACGCTTCATGCCGCGATATCACGAGGCGGCGGAACTCGCGCCGCGCGACATCGTCAGCCGCGCCATCGTCGCCGAGTTGGAACGCACGGCCACGCGCACCGCCTTCATCGACATGACGGCGCTCGACGCGCGATACGTCCGCCGCCGCTTTCCGAAAATTTACGACACCTGTTTGCGCTACGGTCTCGACATCACGCGCGAGCCTGTGCCCGTCTCGCCCGCCGCGCATTACATCATGGGCGGCGTGCGCACAGACCTCGACGGGCGCACCTCGGTCGCCGGACTCTACGCGGCGGGCGAAGTGGCCTGCACGGGCGTGCACGGCGCAAACCGCCTCGCGTCAAACTCGCTGCTCGAAGGTCTGGTCTTCGGCGCACGCGCCGGACGCACCGCCGCAGAAGAACACGCCGACGACGCCATCCGCGCTCCGCGCTCAAACGGAGACGACGACAACGAGGGGCGGGTGCCGGTGTCGGATAGAAGCGCGGGCGAGGTCGCGCTCGCCGTGCGCAAGCGCGTGCGGCGTCTGATGTGGGAGCGCGTCGGCATACTGCGCTCGCGACAGTCTCTGACGCGTGCGCTCAGGGAGTTTGAACAGATCGCGGGCGCGCGGAGTTTGCGCACACCCTCGCGCAATTTCGTCGCGGTGGCGATGCTTATTGCGCGCTCTGCGCTCTGGCGCGAAGAGTCGCGCGGCGCGCACTTCCGCCACGACTTCCCCGCGCGCGACGACGCGCGCTGGCGCGTGCATTCAATTGCGCATAAAAATTCTCCCATCAACGCGAGCGAACAGGTGGAGTTTCCCGCGCCCGTCCGAACTTGAAGGATGCGCGCCTCGCGTCGAACCTGATTGAACATTAGTTTTCCGATTCCCGTCATCTTGTGAGGTCTTCAAACGATGGCTCGATATGAACAACTGCACGATTGGGCGATGACGCCGCGCGAGGCCGTCGAGTTGCAAAAGAGTTTGCGCGAGCGCGTGCGCGTCGTGCCGCACAAGGGCAAGATCGAGACGGTGGCGGGCGCGGACATCTCTTTCAATAAGTATTCGCCCGTGTTGTACGCAGGGCTGGTGGTGCTCAGGTTGCCGACGCTGGAAGTGTTGGAGGAAGTGGGCGTGGTGAGCGAGACGAAGTTTCCGTATGTGCCGGGGCTGTTGTCGTTTCGCGAAGCGTCGCCGGTGTTGGAGGCGTGGGCGAAACTGAAGACCGAGCCGGACGCCGTAATGTTCGACGGGCAGGGCATCGCGCACCCGCGCCGCATCGGCATCGCCTCGCACGTCGGGCTGTTTTTGAATCGCCCGACGCTCGGCTGCGCCAAGTCCGTCCTCGTCGGGCAGCACGAGGAGTTGGCGGAGGAACGCGGCAGTTGGCAACCGCTCGTCGATCCTAAAAACGGTGAGACAGTCGGCGCGGCCTTGCGCACGAAGACGCGCGTGCAGCCGATCTACGTTTCGCCCGGCCACCTCATCGATCTTGCGGGCGCGATTGAACTCACGCTCAGCGCGGACGGCGGCTATCGCCAGCCCGAACCGACGCGACGCGCGCACCTGCTCGTCAACGCGCTCCGGCGCGGCGAGTGCGAGGCGGGATAAAAAGTTTCAGGTTTCAGGTTTCAAGTTCCAGGTTGCGAATGAAACAACCTGAAAGCTTGAACCTGAAACCTGAAACTTGAAACCCGAAACTCTCTGTGCCTACTGCATGATCGTGAACTTCTCGGAAGGCGAGAGCGATTGGCCGTTGACGCGGTCTTTGATGCGAACCATGAGTTCGTATTCGCCGGGGGCGAGTTGGTCGGTCGTGATCATGCGTGCGAGCGTCAGGCGCTGCCCGGCGTCGCTCATGCCGCGCCAGTCTTCGGGCATCTTGCCGAGTTCCTTGCCGTCCTTCAAGAGCACGTAATCCACATCCACCGAAGGCCGCAGCGTCGTCTGGTCAATTCCGGCGTTGTAGACCTGCATGTAGATGCCGACGGGTTCGCCCTTGCGATAGATGCGCGCGACGTTCGGGATCACTTTGAACTGGCCGATGGTGAACTGCCCGACCGCAGGCTGATCCGACATGTTCTGGAGCCGCGCCGCGAGCACGAGCGTCGAGGTCGAGAGTTGCTTGGCGTCGTACTTCGGCACGGTGAAGCCGAGGTGCTTGACCTGCGTTGCGCCCGATTCGAGGTCGCGGACAATCACGTCAACGCGGTAAGTGCCCGGCGGCAGCGGGACGGTCTTGCCGTAGGCCGACTTGCGGTTCTTCATGTCGAGCAGTTCTTCGCTCGTGGCGGTGGCCGTGACGGCGTCTTCAATCACGCCGACGCGGCGACCCGCAACCGAAGTGATCCTGCCGAAGATGTTCATGCGCGCCGTCTGCACGCCGCCCACGTCCTTGAAGGTCAGTTCCTTATTCTCGGTCTGGATGGTGAAGGCCGTTACGACGCGCTCGTCCGACTGGCGGAAGAAATCTATGCGCATGTCGAAGTTGAGCGGGTTGTCTTCAATCGTGCCCGACCCGGTTAGAAGCGAGGCGAGTTCCGCGTTCTTGATGACGGGTGGCCGCGAGAGGTCTGCGATCAACTGGAGGCGCGCGAACGGGCTGTCCTGCTGGCGTTGAAAGTGGTTGCTGCCGCCGACGGCGCGGTCGGCCTTGTTCGAGAGGCCGAGGCTTTCGTTGAGCGTCAGCCCCGCGCCGGGAACCATCGCGAGCGCGTCCTTCTCCTCAGGCGAACGCGCGATGCGATATTCGCCCGTGCCGGTCGGGTCAACAAACTCGATCTCGATGCCGGAGCCGATGCCTTCGAGGTAGCGATAGAACCAGATTTCGAAAGGGTAGGTGGTTGTCGAGCCGCCGCCGTGATAGCTCGGACGGTCGTAAGCGCCGCCCGCCGGGTGCGACTCGACCGAGTCGGGCTTGCCGAAAGTGATGTAGATGCGACCGCGATCCGTCTTCCATCCGGGGATGCCGGAGGCGTAGTGCTCGTTGGCGTAGGCGATGCGCTCGTAATACTCTTCCTTGTATTCGTTCTCGTCCGTGTCGGGGTCGGGGTCGCGCCGGAGCCAGAAGCTCTCGATAAATTGCTCGCGCTCTTCATCGGTGACGAGCTTTTTGAACGCGGCGCGCTCGTCGTCCCTGATGATATAAGCCACGTCCTTGTCAACCCACTCCTTGTAAATCTTCTTGAGTTCTTCACGCTGCTTGCGCGGGCGCTCCATCACGTCCTGCGTGTCCGTTATTGTGTTCTTGGCTTTCTGCGCGAAGGCTGCGGGCGCGGCTGTGAGCGCGCAGGCGAAGAGGGCGAGGATAAGAGTGCTTCGTAGATAAATGGAACGAGCCATCGTTTTACTACTCCTGTTGCGTAATCAATCGTAAACTTATGTTTCGCGAG
>DASQDV010000810.1:0-1509 GCA_035633995.1 Pyrinomonadaceae bacterium
GAAGATCGCCATGTGATCCTTGATCAACTTGGCCGCAAGTCCGACGGCGTCGTCCGGCTTCACGCTCCCGTCCGTCCAGACGTCAATCGTCAGCTTGTCGAACTCCGTGTTCTGACCGAGGCGCGCGGCTTCGACCGTGTAATTGACCTTCTTGACGGGCGTGTGGACGGAATCCACAGGGATGTAACCGAGCGAGAGGTCTTCGTCGAAGTTGCGGTCGGCGGGGACGTAGCCGCGCCCGCGCTTCAAGCGCATCTCGATGTTGAGTTCGCCGCCTTCGGAGACGGTGGCGATGTAGACGTTCGGGTCGAGCACTTCCACGTCGGCGTCGGTTTCGATGTCGCCCGAGAGGACTTCGCCCGCGCCCTGCTTACTGATCGTCAGGGTCTTCGCCTCGCTGCCGTGCAGCTTGATCGGAATCTGCTTGAGATTCAAGATCACGTCCGTCGCATCTTCGACCACGCCGCGAATCGAAGAGAACTCATGCTCGACGCCTTCGATCTTGACCGCCGTGATGGCTGCGCCCTCGATTGAGGAGAGCAGCGCGCGCCGCAGAGAGTTGCCGATGGTCGTGCCGAATCCGCGCTCGAAAGGCTGCGCGGAGAAACGCCCGTAACGCTCTGTCAGCGTTTCGTTCTCGACCGCCAGACGGCGCGGCATCTGAAATCCTGTCCAGAGATTATTTTGATCCATAGCCATAATATTTTTAAACCCGTGCTGCTACTGTAAAGCTGTGTACGCGACTGCGGCGGCTGCCGTCGCATGTCGCCACGTAAGGACATGCGCGAGGACAGTCAGCCGCCGACAATCGGCGCGGATGTTACTTGCTATAAAGTTCGACGATGAGTTGCTCGTTGATCGAACGATCAATGTCGTCGCGCGTCGGCAGACTCGCCACGCGCGCACCCATCTCTGCGCCTTCGGTGGGCGCGAGCCAGGAGGGGCGACCGCGACCGGCAGCCGTCTGCCACGCGCCTTCGATGTGCGCGTTCTTGCGGCTGTTTTCGCGGACTGTCACCACGTCTCCGGCCTTCACCTGAAAAGAGGGGATGTCAACTTTGCGCCCGTTCACTTCGATATGGCCGTGATTGACAAGCTGGCGCGCCTGCCGCCGCGAAGTGGAGAAGCCCGCGCGGTAGACGGCGTTGTCGAGGCGGCGTTCGAGCATGATGAGCAAATTCTCGCCCGTGATGCCCTTCTGGCGCACCGCGCGCTCGAAGTAGTTGCGAAACTGCCCTTCGAGCACGAAGTAGATGCGTTTGACTTTCTGCTTCTCGCGCAACTGCTGGCCGTAGCCGACGAGCGCCTTGCCCCGGCGCGGCGAACTGCCGTGTTGCCCGGGCGGCTGCGTGCCGCGCGCTTCAATCGGGCACGAAGGCTTGTAGCACTTGTCGCCCTTCAAAAATAGTTTTGCGCCTTCGCGGCGGCACAAACGGCACACCGCTCCTCTATACCTAGCCACTTCTTTCTGCCTCCAGTCTAATGTTAAGACGGAAAAGTTTACAGACC
>DASQDV010000811.1:0-15262 GCA_035633995.1 Pyrinomonadaceae bacterium
CGACGCCGAACAACTCGAAGGCTCGCTCGGCGATCTGGAAAATTTGCTGGATCGCGCGCTGCGCGCCACGCTCCCGCCCGAGCGCGTCGAAGCGCGGCGCGCCGAAGCCGCCGCGCAACGCGAACCCTACCGCAAGCGCATGGAGCGCGTCGCCTACGAGCAGACGCTCGATAGTTTACTGGCCAAGCTCCTGCGCGAAGAATGCGGGTTGCCGCGCCTCAGCTTGTTCTATCTCTAAACGGCGCGGGATAATTCCAACTGATGAAAAGGCAACAGCAACGGCGGCGGCGCGGTGCGCGCCCGGCAGAGCCGCCCGGCGGCGCGGGTACGCAGGGCGCGGGCGCGACGCTCGAAGTCGAGATCGAGCGCATCGTGCCGGGCGGCGCGGGGTTGGCGCACGCCGAAGGCTACACGTTGTTCGTGCCGCTCGTCGCGCCGGGCGACCGCGTGCGCGTGCGCGTGGAACGCGTGCGCGGCAAAGTGGCCTTCGCTTCGCTTTTGGAAGTCGTCGCGCCCGCGCCCGCGCGCGTCGAACCGCCCTGTCCTTACTTCGGTCGCTGCGGCGGCTGCGATTTCCAGCAGTTGACCTACGAGGCACAACTCGCAGCCAAAGTCGAGATCATACGCGACTGCCTCAGGCGCATCGCGCACATCGCGCCGCCCGCCGAAATTCCGATCACGCCCTCGCCCGACATCTGGCATTATCGCTCGCGCGCACGCTGGCAGCACGACCCGCTACGGCAACTGCTCGGCTACTACGAACTCGCCTCGCACCGCGTCTGCGATGTCGTCGAATGTCCCGTCGTTCTCCCCGAAGTACAGGCCAAGCTCACGCACTTGCGCTCCACACTCGGCGAAGGCGCGCTCGAAGCGACGGGCGAACTCGAAGAATTTCAAGCCGTAGCGGGCGACAGTGGCGTCTCGCTGCTGCCGCCGCTCACGGAAGCGGACGGGAGCGAACGATTCCGCCTGATCGCAGGCGAGCGTTATCGCTTCGACGCCAGTTGCTTTTTCCAGATCAACCACGCGCTGCTCGAACCTCTCCTCGCGGAAGCGCTCAGGGGTGCGGGCGGCGAGACGGCGCTTGATCTCTACTGCGGCGTCGGCCTGTTCACGCTGCCGCTCGCGCGGCGCTTCGCGCGCGTCACGGGCGTCGAGGGCAACGCGTCGGCCACCGCCTTCGCACGCCTCAACCTCGCCGACGCCGGACTCGCAAACGCAGAGATCAAGACCGCGCGCGTCGGCGAATGGCTCGCGCCGAACGCCGCGAGTCTCGCGCCCGTTGACTTTCTCCTCCTCGATCCGCCGCGCGCGGGCGCAGAAGCCGAAACCATCGCGGGCATCCTCGCCACCGAGCCGCAACGCATCGCCTACGTCTCCTGCGACCCGGCCACGCTCGCGCGCGACCTGCGCGCCCTCCTCGAAGCAGGCTTCACCCTTGACACCATCAGGGCATTTGATATGTTTCCGCAGACGCACCACGTCGAAACGGTCGTGCATCTCACGCGGGCAAGTTAATGCGATAAAGTTTAAGCCCTGTTCAGTGCTGCCCGAATGAACCTCGCCCGGCATGATACAACTGCGGTATCGAGAACCGACGTTTGAGTCGAGTGGCTAAGTGTTCCTGCGGTGAAAATTGATTTTGGTGTGAATGTCGGCGAAGAACCCCGGTTCAGGGAATTCTCGATGTTGAGAAAGATACGATCAATCGCACTGCGGTACGGGGCGGCGTTGGGGGCGTTCGCGCTGATCCTGTTCGGTCTCCCGCGCTTGTTGCCTGTCAGGCTTGATTTCACGTGGCTCTTAATCGCGGTGATGATCGCCAGCGCGTGGTATCTGGGCAGAGGGCCGGGGCTGCTCATCGCTTTCGCGTTTGAGATAACTCTGGACTACTTCGCGGGTGCGCCGCGCAACGCGAGAGCCGCCATGATCGTCGTCAACCGCCTCGTGCTCTTTGTGAGCCTGGTGCTGTTCGCCAGTTCGCGCCGCAACGCGGAACGGCGTCTGCGCGAGCAGCGCGAGTGGTTGCACGTGACGCTGTCGAGCATCGGCGACGCCGTGATTGCGACCGACATCAAGGGTCTCGTCAATTTCATCAACCCGACCGCCGAAGCCATCACGGGCTGGACGACGCGCGAGGCGGCAGGCCGACCGCTCGGCGAAGTCTTTCACATCGTCAACGAGGAGACGCGCGAGCCTGTGGAAAGCCCGTTCGCGACCATCGTGCGCGAGGGGATAGTCGTCGGCCTCGCCAACCACACCACGCTCATCGCCAAAGACGGCAGGGAAGTGCCGATTGAAGACAGCGGCGCTCCGATCAGGGACGCGCGCGGCCAAATCATCGGCGTGATCGTCGTCTTCCACGATGTCAGCGAGCGCAGGCGCGCGGCGCAGGAACGCGAACAGTTGCTCAAGAGCGAACGGACGGCGCGCGGCGCGGCGGAGGCTTCCGCGCGCATCAAGGACGAGTTTCTCGCCACCGTCTCGCACGAACTGCGCACGCCCCTCACCTCGATCCTCGGCTGGGCGGCCATGTTCAACTCCGGCATGCTCGACGAAGAGAGCGTACACAAAGCTCTGCGCGTGATCGAGCAGAACGCGCGCGCGCAGAAGCGCCTGATAGACGACATACTGGATGTCTCGCACATCACGTCCGGCAAAATGGGCATTGATCCGAAGCCCGTCGCGCTCGCCCCCGTCATTCAAGCCGCCGTCGACACGCTGCAACCGGCTGTCGCCGCCAAGAACATCACGCTCGAAGTCGCGCTCGACGGCGACGCAGGCGTAGTCGCGGGCGACCCCGACCGCTTGCAGCAGATCGTCTGGAATCTCGTCTCGAACGCCATCAAGTTCACACCCGAAGGCGGGCGCATCGAGGTGAGACTCGAACAGAGGGACGCGCATCTTGAAATCAAGGTGAGCGACAGCGGGATCGGCATTGACGGCCAGTTTGTGCCTTATGTCTTCGAGCGATTCCGGCAGGCCGATTCCTCTACGACGCGCTCTTACGGCGGGCTCGGACTCGGTCTGGCGATTGTGCGTCATCTGGTGGAGTTGCACGGCGGGACGGTCGCGGCGCAAAGCGCGGGCAAGGGGCAAGGCTCGGTCTTCACCGTGCGCCTGCCGCTGGCGTCCGCAGCGGCGCGCGAGTTGGCGACCGCGTCGCCGCCGCTGCCCGCAGGCGGTTCCGTGCCGACCTGAAAACACCGTCGAATATCAAGGGCTTAAAACAGCTTGCAAGACAAAGCGGCGGCCTCTCACAGGCTCTCTTTCCATCCTCACCCGCTCGCGCTCGTGGCGGCCTCTTTCGCCGCCGGAATACTGCTCGCACACTTCGCACCACACACGCCCTTCTTCCCACTGGCTGCGGGCGCGCTCTCGACGCTGCTCGCGCTCGTCGCATGCAAACACGGACGGGCGAAACTCGCGACGACTCTGGTTGTGCTCGCTTTTGCCTGCGCCGGGGCGACCGGGGCGGGCGTTGAAGAGCGCGGCGTAGGCCGAGAACGCGTGCGGCGTCTGTACGAAGACGGGCGCGTCGAGACGAATGAGCCGGTTGAGATCACCGGAGTCTTACGGCGCGCGCCGGAATTTGCGCCTGACGGTTTTTACCTGACGCTCGGCGTCGAGCGCGTGCGTGCGCGCGGCACCGAGCGCACGGCTGTGGGCGCGGTGGAATTGTTCGCGCCCGTGCGCGACGAGATACGGAAACTGAAGTACGAAGAGTTGGAGTTGCGGCGCGGGGCGCGCGTGCGTGTGCTCGTCGCGCTCGAACGCGCGGAGAAGTTTCGTAACCCGGGCGGCAGTTCGTTGACGGAGTTTCTGGAACGGCGCGGCGTGGATGCACGGGGCACGATCAAGAGTCCGCTGCTCGTCGAAAGGCTCGAAGACGAACGCGTGTTCCTGCCGCTCGTGTGGCTGGAGGCGTGGCGCGAGCGCCTGCGCGTGCGCATGTCGGAGATGTTTTCGGCGGAGACGGCGGGCGTGTTGCAGGCCGCGCTGTTAGGCAATCGCTACGGGTTGTCGCGCGCGAGCGCGGAGCGTTTTCGCGAGGGCGGAACTTTTCACGTGCTCGTCATCAGCGGTCTGCATATCAGTTTCATCGGCGGCCTCGTGCTGTTCCTGATGCGACGCGTGACGGCGCGGCGCGCGTGGCAGGTCGGCGTGCCGTGCGTCGTGTTGTGGCTTTACACGGTGGCGGTCGGCGCTGAGGCGAGCGTGGTGCGCGCTGCGTTGATGTTTACGATGGTTGTGCTCGCGCCCGTCTTCGGGCGGCGCGGGGCGACGCTGAACGCGCTCGGCGGCGCGGCGCTCGTGCTGCTCGTCTATCGCCCCGCAGACCTTTTCGATCCGTCGTTTCAACTAACGTTTCTTTCCGTGTTCGGCATCGTCGCGCTCGCGTGGCCGCTCATCGAACGCTTGCGCGCGGTTGGCCGGTGGCATCCGGCGCGCGCCACACCGCGCCCGCCCGTGTGCCCGCGCTGGTTTCGCGTGCTCGGCGAGAGCCTGTTTTGGAGCGAGCGCGCGTGGCGACGCGAGATGGGGCAGGGCGTCTACAGTTATCGACTCTTCAAGTCGGGGGCGGGCGTCTGGTTGGAGCGTTGGCGCGTGCAGCGAATTTTGCGCTATGTCTTCGGCGCGGTGGTCGTCTCGGCGAGCGTGCAGGTGTTGATGCTGCCACTGTTCGTCCTCTACTTTCATCGCGTGTCGCTGGCCTCTTTGCTCCTGAACATCTTCGTCGGCGCGTTTGTGGCGACGGCTTCAATCGGCGCGCTTGTAGCGATGCTCGTCGCCTCCGTCAGCACGGGCGCGAGTTTGCCCCTGGTGTGGCTGGTCGAGTGGTTGAACTCTTTGATGACCTACAGCGTCGAGCCGTTTGCGCGCGCGGGCTTAGCCTCGCTCAGGCTGCCGGAATACGCGGGGCGCGCTGGCGTGATTTACGTTTTGTACTACGTGCCGCTCGCCCTCCTGCTCCACAGCCTCGCGCGCTGGCAGCCTGTGCAGCCTGACGCGCCCGCGCGGGAAGCAGATGCGTGCGCGCGCCGACGCTTGACGCGGCGACCGATCACGCGGCGATTCGCCTGGGCGGGGGCTGTCGCCTGCTGCCTGCTCGTCGTCCTGCACCCGTTCAGCGCGGGAAAACTTGATGGGCGTCTGCGTCTCGACCTGCTCGACGTGGGACAGGGCGACGCCGCGCTGCTGACATTCCCAAACGGCGCAACCCTGCTGGTTGACGCGGGCGGGCGCGCGCACTTCGCGGCTCGTGACGGTGACGCGGAGGACGAATCGGCGCAGTTCGAGCGCGACGCGCGCGGCATCGGCGAAGCGGTCGTCTCGGAATACCTCTGGTGGCGCGGGCTGGGGCAAGTCGATTACATCGCGGCGACGCACGCGCACGCCGATCATATGAGCGGCTTGAACGACATCGCGCATAATTTCAGAGTGCGCGCGGCGCTCGTGGGGCGAGCCGAGCAGGGCGAAACGGAATTCGCGCGCTTTGCGGAGACGCTCAGGCGCGAGCGCGTGCCAATCGAACTCGTCGGGCGCGGCGACCGTCTCAAGTTCGGCGCGGCGACGGTGGACGTGCTCTGGCCGCCGCGCGCGGGCGAAGAAACTCAGACGTTGTCGGAGAACAACGACTCGCTCGTGCTGCGCGTGCGCTACGGCGCGCGCACGTTTCTCCTGACGGGCGACATCGAGCGCGCCGCGGAGTTTGCGCTCGTCTCATCGCGCGACGAACTGCGCAGCGATGTCGTCAAAGTCGCGCATCACGGAAGCCGCACATCTTCGACAGAACCGTTCGTGGCCGCCGTCCGCCCCTCCGTCGCCGTCGTCTCCGTCGGCCACACGTCGCCCTTCGGCCACCCGGACGCTACAGTCGTCGCACGCTGGCGCGCGAGCGGCGCGCAGGTTCTACAGACCGGGCGGCGCGGCACGATCACCGTCAGCACGGATGGACGCGACCTGCGTGTGGAAACTTACGCGCGCGAATGATGCCGGCTGTGGTTGGGAGAGACATGTGAAAACGGGGAGTTCGTCTATCACGAACTCCCCGTTTTTTCGATAGCTCAATCGCTCCTGTCGTTCGCCAGGCTCGCGAAGCGTGCCCACTTGCGCTCACGCTTCGCGGCGGGCGATTGAGGTGGTGTTTAAGAACAAACGCCGTCTAGCCCATGTCCTCTCCGCTGACACAGAAGGTCAGGGAGTTAGGCTTGCTATGATCATCGTTGAGGCCGTTGGTGAGCCTGCGGCGCGTGTGCAGCGTTGCGATGTAGGAACAACTCGCCCACGTCGAGATGTCGAGGTGCTTCGTGCCGAAGCCGCCGCGCGGCCCCGTGCCCGAAGGCAGCGTGAGCGGCGCGCCCGGAATGGCGGCGGCGCTGGTAATGGTGAGCGAAAACGCGGCCAGCAGTTCATGATCGGCCGTGTACTTGATGTCGAGATCGTTGGTCAACTCGGTGCAGGAACTCGCGTCGCCCTCCTCGAACTGTAGCAGGTTGATGAGGCTGACTTCGTTCCAGTTGTTGATGTACACGTTCGGCACTTCGTTGCCGAACGTGTCCGGCCCGGCCGGAGGGTTTGGGTCGGGGCCGACGGGCGCGGCCTCGAAGACGATCCTGATGGGGACGCCGTTCTTTTGATTGGCGACCGAGACCTCATTGCCCACGCCGTCGCTCGGCGCGCCGCCGCCCGGTAAAGCGACAGCAGAGTTGAAGCCGATCAGCGGGCCGTAGAAGCCGTCGTCCAGACCATTCTGATCGACGTTGATCCAACCGTCGGCGTCGGGCACGATAACGTGTGTGGGCACAGAGCCCCAGGGGCCGGGGCCGCCCGGCGTCGGCGTCGGATCGGGCGTTGCGCCCGCGCCCGAAATCTGGATCGTCTGGAACGTCCACGCCAGCACGTCGCCCGACAGTTTCCACTGGATCAGGCGGCTGCCCACGATGACATCCGACACCTTGTTGCCCGTGATGGGCAGGAGCGTGGCCGGGTCGTCGAGCGTGGCGTAGCGAAAGCGATAGCGCATGGGCAGCGACGAGCCGGATTGCGAAGTCTTCGGACAGAAGCCGCGCAGTTCCATCGCGCCGTAGAAGCCGTAACCCGGCCCGCCGTGACTGAGCACGGCGCTGTTCGTCAGACCGCTCGCGGGGTTGATGTCGGTGAGGACGTGGAAGTGGCCGATGTGCGTGAACAGCGGGTTGTCGAAGGGCGGCGGGATGTCCGTGTCCACGCAGAGTTCGACGCAGAAACAGTTGCCCACGTTCTCGCGGTCAGGCTTGCGCGCGCGCAGAGGGGTTTCGTCGAGCAAAGTGTTGCCGCCGGAGTCTTCGATCTTGAAGTAGAGATCGGGGCCGCCGAAGAGTTCGAGGTTGACGAAGGGCGAGAAGGGAGTTCGTTGAAAATCTTCGGCGAGATAGTCTATGCGAAACTTGCCCGCTGCGTCCGTGATGGCCGAGCCGAGCGGGTCTTCCTGCCACCAGTCGGCGTCGAAGGCGGAGACCTTCACCCCGGCGACGTTGACGGCATCTTTGTCGCAGGTCGTGACGTGACCGCAGATCGTCCACAGGCCGAACAGCGCGAGGATGTGACACCAGAAACGATAAGGCAGGCAGTAGTCCCAGACGTAGAGCGCGCTCGTTTCCTCCCTGTCCACCTTCCAGCGGGGTTGCAGGGTGGTGATGGTGAACTGGCGCGGAGGTCGCGGTTTGCGCGGCAGGCGCTGGCGCGGCACGCTCTCGCAATACACGTCCACCTCGAAGGCTCCGCCTTTGTACTTCTGCTGGCGGTCGTCCAACTCGAACTTGAAGTTACCATGCTCGTCGGTCTCAGCCTCGGCGATCAACAAGCGGTCTTTCGCCTTGCCGGTGTCTTCGTCCAGCACGGCGAAAGTCTCTTTCGGGCTGGCGACGGCGCGGGCGATGACTTGTTCCTGTTCGGCGCTGTCATAGAGCCGCACTTTGACCCTCGCTAACGGCTCCCGGCAGTCGGCGCAGAGCAAGCCGCATAACCGCCCTCTGAAAATGTATCTCATGAATGTTGCTCCTTTCCCGCATTTAAACTGCGGGACGCATGGGTGAGCCAATTTCCCGTGTGGAATGATGGTCGGAGCGATTCGTTGAATGCATCGCCGCTCAGGGGAAGGTGGGCACGGGAAAATTGTCTGACCCGTTGAGTGTTCGCGCGACCAGCGGCAACGTTACTGTGACGGGCGCCGGAGTGTGAGCCTTGCGCCGGTGTCGTGTGTGATGCATTCCGCCGGGACGGAAGTGCAACGAGTGTGCCAAGCGGCGCAGCGCGTGGATAAGCCTATTTCAACGGCGCGCGGGGAAATCATGCAAGCGCGTGTGCACTCCACGTGACAGAGCGCGGTCTGGTGTCCACATTTGTCGTCAGTCGCGGCAAGCGCGCCGACTGACGGGATGGTCTTCGGCGGCGCTACGATTGAATCAATCCGGTCGAACGGATATATTGCCGGTAGCTGATGCGAGCGTCAGTTAATTAAACAGGCGTGGGAAAGGGCGGGGAGCAAGCATGCCAGAATCCGGGGCGACGGACACGTCGCCGCTTTACGACGAACGCCCCTGGGGGTCGTTCACCGTGCTCGACGAGGGCGAAAACTTCAAGGTCAAGCGCATCGAAGTGTTGCCGGGCAAGCGACTGAGCTACCAGAAGCACGCGCAACGTGCCGAACACTGGATGGTCGTGGCGGGCGCGGGGCTGGTGACTTTGAACGACGAAGAGATCACCATCAAAACGGGCGACACGATAGATATTCCGATTGAGGCCAAACACCGCGTAGAAAATCGCGGCGCGGAGAAATTGATCTTCATCGAAATCCAACGCGGCGCGTATCTCGGCGAGGACGACATCGTGCGCTTCAGCGACGACTTCGGGCGCACGGCATAATAAAAAAGTTGCAGGTTGCAGGTTTCAGGTTCAAGACATATCTTCCGAACTTGAAACCTGCAACCTGAAACTTGAAACCTTATTGAGCGAGGAACACGCGCAGGTCGCGGACGTTCGTGCCCGTCGCGCCGGTGGTGACGGCATCGCCGAGCGCGTCGAAAAAAGTGTGCGCGTCGCTCGTTGCCAGAAAGTGTTGCGCGTTGAGCGAAAGAGCGCGCGCGCGCGTGAGCGTCGTCTCGTCGCACAAAGCTCCTGCCGCAGGGCTGTTGCCGTCAATGCCGTCTGTGCCCGCGCTGAGCGCGACGACGTGCGCTCGCTCGCTCGCCGGTAAGCGTGCGGCGCGGGCTTCTATTTCAAGCGCGCACCGCAGGATCGTCTCGGCGTTGCGCCCGCCCACGCCTGTGCCCCGCACCGGACACGAAAACTCGCCCCCCGAAATAAGACAGACCCGCCGCCCGCCGCTCGCCTCCCGCCCGCGCAGGTCGAGCAGACGCGAGACCAGTAACCGAGCGCCTTCTTCAACCGCCTGCTCTGACACGTCGCGCGCCGTCTCGACCGTGAAACCGAGCGTGGCGGCAAACTCCGCCGCGCGTTCCAGCGCAAGCTCGTTATCGAGCAGCACATGATGGAGCCTCGGCAGCGTCGCCTGCTCGTTGGTCGTCCGGTGCGGGCGCGGGCGTTTGACGGCGCGCAGAATCGAGGCGGGGAGTTGCGCCGCGAGCCCGTAGCGTGCGACGACTTCGGAAGCTGTCGTCGTTTCGCCGCGCGGGAAATCGTAAGTCAGGCCGGAGGCGACGTTGTACGGCTCGTCTCGCCGGGTGTCGGAGAAGATGAGCGAGATTTGCGCGGCGTGCGGAGCGCATGCGGCGAGGCCGCCGCTTTTCACAGATGAGAAAGCGCGGCGCACGGCGTTGATCTCGTCGATGCTTGCGCCGCAGGAAACGAGCGCGCGGTTTGCCGCCTGCAACTCCGCGAGCGTGACGTTTTCATCGCGCGGCCATTCGAGCATAGCCGAGCCGCCGCCGGAGATGAGGAAGACGATGAGCGCGCGTTCGGCGTCGGCCTGCTGCAACAGTGCGAAGGCGGCGCGCGCCGCCTTCATGCTCGCTTCATTCGGCAGGGGATGCCCGCCCGCGAAAACTTGCCAGCGTTCCGACAACCGGACGTTCACAGGCGGCGCGGAGATGACACCGCCTGCAATTCGCTCGCCCAACACTTCGTCCAGCGCGCAGGCCATCGCGCCGGCGGCTTTGCCGACGGCGATTGAATAGACCGCTAAGGCTTGCTCGCGCAGGTCGAATTCGGTGTCGAGGATGGTGAGTCGCCCGCGCGTGAAGTCGAGCGCGCGGCGGACGGCGAGGCGCGCGTCCGCTTGCGCCAGCGTGGCGTCGAAGATGGAGCGAGCGGCGCGGCGTAGTTCTTCTCTGCCGTTCAAAGCGAATCAGTCTGCGGTGATGTGGGCGCGCAGTTCGGCGAAGCGTCGCTCGCTGATGCCGCGCACGATAATGAGGTGTTCGACGCGGCGAAACGCGCCGTGCCGCTCGCGGTGTTCAACGATGCGTGCGGCCAGCCCGCGCCCTATGCCGGGAAGCCGCTCTAACTCTTCGCGCGAAGCCGTGTTGATGTTGATGAGCGCCGTCGCACGCGTGTCGCGCGTGGGTTCTGATGTCGTCTGAACGCTCGCCAACGTTGCGCGATGGGGCAACTTAACACACGCGGGCAGGCTCGCGAGGGCGAGCGCGTGGCATAAAAACCCTGACAGGAAGAGGCGCGTGCGGCGCGTCAACAGGCGACCCGGACGGCGAAAGCGTTGATTGACCACAGCTTTAACGGCCTCTGAAACAAGTCCGGCAAACTTTGCCGCCAAGATGTGCAAAATGCTAGAAGTCTAACTTTGTCAGGAACTTGTAACGCCAAAAAGCGATTTTTCCACAGACTTTTCCACAGTTTCTGTGGAAAAGTTGCCGGAACGATTTCGGATTGCGAAATCTTACAATTGCGGAATCTTTTAATTGCGGAACGCGGATTACAGGATAATCGCTTTCCTTAATACTCATTAATACGCATTCCGCAATCCGTCTCCCGATCATCCTTCGTCTCGCAGTTGGTCGTCCCAGTGTGAGACGGTTTCGTAGGCGCGACCCATGATGGGGCGCGGGCGCGCGCCGTCCGCCTGCCCGATGTAGCCTTCGCGTTCCATCGCGTCGAGGATGGCGGCGGCGCGACCGTAGCCGATGCGCAGGCGGCGTTGCAGTACGGAGGTTGAGGCGCGTTTCATCTCCACGCAGATGCGCAGGGCTTGCTCGAACAGTTCGTCGCGTTCGCCGCCCGCGCCGTCCACGCCGCCGGATTCGTCTTCCGATTGCGTGATCGTCTCGTCGTAGAGCGGTTCGCCCTGCGCCTTGATGTGCGCGACGATGCGACCCACTTCCGACTCGTCGAGGAACGCGCCGTGCACGCGCACGAGGCGCGAAGTTCCCGGCGGCAAAAACAGCATATCGCCGCGCCCCAAAAGTTGCTCCGCGCCGTTCGCATCGATGATCGTGCGCGAGTCAACTTTCGAAGAGACGCGGAAGGCGATGCGCGAAGGGAAGTTGGCTTTGATGAGTCCGGTGATCACGTCAACCGAGGGACGTTGGGTGGCGAGCACGAGATGGATGCCGACGGCGCGCGCCATCTGCGCGAGTCGCGTGATGGCTTCTTCAACGTCGTGCCCGGCGGTCATCATCAGGTCGGCGAGTTCGTCAACGATGATGACGATGTAGGGCAGAGTCTTCCAGGGCTGCCCCTCGTCGTCGTAATCCTCAACCATGTTGCGGCGCATCACCTCGACGTTAAAGCCGTCGATGTTGCGCACGCCCCACTTGGCGAGTTCCTTGTAGCGCGCCTCCATCTGCGCGACCGCCCACTTCAAAGCGTTGGCCGCGCGCTTCGGATCGGTGATGATCGGTGTGGCGAGGTGCGGGATGTCCGCGTAGAGACCAAGCTCCAGACGCTTCGGATCGATCATGATGAACTTCACTTCATCGGGGCGCGCTTTATAGAGAATCGAGACGACGAGCGAGTTCAAACAGACGGACTTGCCCGTGCCCGTCGCGCCCGCGATCAAAAGGTGCGGCATGCGCGCGAGGTCTGCGACGTAGTTTAAGCCGTCAATGGTCTTGCCGAGCGCGAGCGTGAGTTTCGAATGCGACTCTTTGAAGTGGCGCGACTCGATCACTTCGCGGAGCATGATGTTGTCGCGCTGGTGGTTGGGCACTTCGATGCCGACGTGCGCCTTGCCGGGCACGCGGTCGATGCGTATGGACTCGGCCTTCAAGGCGAGGCAGAGGTCGTCTACAAGACCGGTGACGCGCGAATATTTAACGCCGGGGTCGGGCTTGAATTCGTAGGTCGTGACGACGGGGCCGGGACAGATGTACTCGATCTTGCCCGTCACGTTGAACTCCTTGCACTTTTCGGCGACGCGCGTGGCGAGATTGTGTAGTTCTTCGTCGGCCTGTTCGTGGCGCGGCGGCGGAGAGTTCAGAAAATCCAGACTCGGCATACTGTAGCCGCTCATCGCCTCCGCATATTTCTCTGCGCGGCGCGCCTCGCGCGTGGCCTTGTCTTCTCGCGCGGTGCCCGCAGAGACTTCGCCCGTGTCCTCCGTGCGGACGACCTCGACGGAGGCGACCATCTCCGCCACCTCTTCGTCTTCGTCATCCAAAAACGCGCCGGACGAAAGATTTTTGTCCACGCCGCCTGCGGCGGCCTTGGCGTTCGACTTACGCAGGGACGCCGTGCTGCCGTGCCCCTGCGCCGGGGAGGAAAGGTTGTTTGAAGATTGCGCGCCGCTGCTGCTGCTGCCGTCTGCGTCGGCGAACTCTTCAAAGGCTTCTTCCATGTCGCTTTGAATCGAGGGCTGCGGCGCGCTGGCTTCGGCGGCAGCGGCGGCGGAGCGTTGGATGGCGGCACTCGCGGCGGAGGTCGCCTGCGTCGTCTTGGTGGAAATCGCGGGCGTCTCGGTCTCGCGCATGAACTCGGCGACGCGCTCTGCTCCGGTCTTCTTATCGCGCAGGCGCATCTCTTCGGCGGCGGCCTCTTCGTGCGCGGCGCGCGCGGCACGCCGCTGCTCGGCGCGTCGCTCGGCCAACTCGCGCCGCTCGGTGCGCCACGCCTGGAAGCGCGTCGAGAGAGAGTTGGCGAAGGTTGACGGGTGGCCGAAGACTTCCACGGCGCGTTCGTAAGCGCGCGCGAAAGAGAAGTTGGTGGCGAGCAGTAACCCGGTCGCGGCGAGCGCAAGCAAAAGGACGAGCGCGCCGACGCCGTTTAAAGCCTGCGCCAGATTTCCGGCGACGAGCGTGCCGATGAACCCGCCCGCGCTGACGCGCCCGTCGAACAGGAGCGGCATTCGGACGAGCGCGAGGATGGCCGAGGACGAGAAGAGGAGCATCAGGAGTCCGATGATGCGCGAGACGGGCGCGTGGATGCGGCGCGTGCGGAAGCGACGCCACGCGGCGAGGAAGAGAAGCAGCGGCAACAGGTACGAAGCGAGGCCGACCGATTGCAGCATCACGTCGGAGACATAAGCGCCGACGGGGCCGACGAGATTGCGCGTCTCTTCCTGCCCGGCCGAGTTCAAAGACGGATCGTTCGGGTTGAAGAAGACGAGGCAAAGCGTCAGGAGCATGCCGAGCGCAAAGAGCGCGATGGCGATGATCTCGTTGCGCCGCGAGTTGCGCTGCGGGTGTTGTGGCAGCGGCAGTTGGTTCGCACGCGTCTGCGTCTGTGTTGTTACCATAGCTTTCTAGTTTCAAGTTTCAGGTTTCAAGTTTCAGGTCTGAGGTTTCTTAGTGCTTGAACTCGAAACCTGCAACCTGAAACTTGGAACTCGTCCGCCTTAAGTTACGCCGCGCGGCGCGACAGGAGATAAGCCTTGATGAAGTCGTCCAGGTCGCCCGCGAGCACCGCGTCCACGTCGCCGCGCTCCAGTTTCGTGCGCGCGTCTTTCACGAGACGATAAGGCGCGAGCACGTAGTTTCTGATCTGCGAGCCGAAGGAGATGTCGGCCTTGTTCGCTTCGAGCGCGGCGGTCTCGGCCTGCCGCTTCTCCAGTTCGAGTTCGTAGAGACGCGAGCGCAAGACCTGCATGGCGACGGCGCGGTTCTGGTGTTGCGAGCGCTGGTTCTGGCACTGGACGACGATGTTCGTCGGCAGGTGCGTGATGCGCACCGCCGAGTCGGTCGTGTTGATGTGCTGGCCGCCCGCGCCCGTCGCGCGGTAAGTGTCCACGCGCAAGTCCTTCTCCTGAATCTCGACCTCGATGTTTTCGTCAATCTCCGGGTAGACAAAGAGCGACGCGAACGACGTGTGACGCCGCGCCGCCTGATCGAAAGGCGAGATGCGCACCAGACGATGCACACCCGCCTCCGCCGCGAGCAGCCCGTAGGCATATTCGCCTTCGACGCGAAACGTCGCGCTCTTAATTCCCGCTTCCTCGCCCGGCTGGTAGTCGATGATCTCGGCCTTGAAGCCGCGCCGCTCCGCCCATTTCAAATACATGCGCAGCAGCATCTCAGCCCAGTCCTGCGATTCCGTGCCGCCCGCGCCCGGGTGCACCGTGCAGATGGCGTTGCGCGCGTCGTTCTCGCCTGCGAGCAGCATCTCGGTTTCGGCCTCCGCGATTTCGCGCTCCAGACGTTCGACGAGCGCGCGCAGTTCGTTCAGACTTTCCGCATCCTCGCCCGCCTCCGCGAATTCAAAGAGCACGCCCGCGTCCTCGACCGAAGACTCAAACCCTCTCTGGCGATTGATGACGCGTTCCAGACGGCTGCGCTGCTGCAACAACTTCTGCGCCTCCTCCTGATCGTTCCAGAAGTTCTCGGCGCTCGCCTGTCCCTCGATGCGCTTCAACTCCTCCTGCTTCGCCGCGACATCAAAGAAACCTCCCGAGTTGCTCGACGCGCGCGCGCAAGTCTTCGTAACTGCTTCGCAACTCTTGAACTGTTAAAGTTTCGATCATTCATCCTCCAAAAAAACTGCCAGTAGTCGGTCGTCCGTTGCCAGTTGTTTGTATCTGCCGAGTTAGTGGCCGAATCTACGACTGATCGCTGACCACTGGCTAATGACTAAGAGCAAAATACTGACGGCGGCGCAGAGGGCGACGAAGAGGTCGCCGTGACGCGTGTAAAAAGTTTTGCCCGTCGTGGCTGCCCCGACAGTCCACGTGCGTACGGCGGGTTGGAAGCTGCCGGTGGCGTCCAGTACTTCGCCGCGCGGCGTGATGCGCGCGCTGATGCCCGTGTTCGTCACGCGCAGGACGGTGCGGCGATTTTCGACGGCGCGAAAGACGGCGTTGGCGAGGTGCTGGCGG
>DASQDV010000812.1:0-1709 GCA_035633995.1 Pyrinomonadaceae bacterium
AGCCGAACGCAGCGCGTAGTAAATACCCTCCCCTGTCACCGGGTCTGCGAAACCGGCTGCATCGCCGAGCAGCGCCCACGTCTCCGCGCCGACGCGGCGCGTGTTCCAGGTCTCAGGCGCGAGGCCGGGAATGCGCGCGGCGTAAGCGTCAACCGAGGCGCGAAGTTTTCGCTCGATCTCGGCATCGCGCTGTATTTCATCTTCGCGCGCCTGTCTTGCCTGCGAAGACCAGAGCGGCGCGTGCGGGTCTTCGCAGGTGCGGTAATAGCCGAGCATGAACTCCCAGAGCAGCGCGTCGAGCGAGCGATGATCGAAGGCGTCCTGCGAGGTGGCAATGCCGAACGAGATGTGATCGAGGCGGGGGAACGCCCACGCGTAACCGACCCAGCCGGGCAGAAACGCGATGACCGTCGGCGCATCGCCCCGCTTCGGCAACGGCGCGCGATAGCCGAAGGCGACTTCCATCTCGGCGTTCGGCAACGCGCCCGCCAGACGACGCGCGATGGGACTGTTTGCGCCGTCCGCCGCAACGAGCACGCGCCCCTGCCAACTGCCGCCGCTTCGCGCACGCACCGTCCAACTCTCTCGCTCGCCGTCAGACGCGACGGAAACGCGTTCGGGTATGACGTGCGCTCCGGCCTGTACGGCGCGGTCGCGCAAATAGGAATCGAACGCGGCGCGCGAGTAGATGGCGAAAGGCGCGTCGAGTTTGAGACGCACGCGTGTGCCTGCGGGCGAGTACATTTCGACTTCCTCGACCGTGCGCCCCATCGCTTCGAGCAGGTGCGGCCACGCCTTCAAAGCCTTTGAAGTGACGCCGCCGCCGCAAGCCTTCGGCTCGCCCGCAGGCCGCCCGTCGAACAGCGCGACGCGCGCGCCGCCGCGCGCCAGTCGCTCCGCCGCGAACGACCCCGCAGGCCCCGCGCCGACGATCAGCGCGTCAAATTTCTCGCTCTCATTCATTCGCTCTGCGCGCTCCCCTGACGCTCACACTGACAGACGTGCCCATCGTACCTCACGGCGCAGGATGTTATCACGCGCCCGCCCGGTCTTCTTGTCACCTCCTGCCGATGGTGTGATAGAATCTCGACCATCCCTCAAAGAGTTTTGTTCGGCAGCCGCGAAGGCTTCGCACGCGCGAGTCGTTTGGATTTCCCGTTGGATTTCCCGCTGGCGGCTGTCTCGGTTTCACCGGGTTGAAATTGCAAACATCCCTTTCGCGGTAGGCGCTTGATTATGGCTGGCTCTATCGTTTTCGTCGGCATCGCCCCGCACCCGCCCATCATGGTTCCGGAGGTCGGGCGGGAAGCCATCGCCGAAGTGCGCGGCTCGATTGACGCGATGCGCGAATTGACCGGACGCATCATCGCATGCGGCGCGGAGACCGTCATCATCGTCTCGCCACACGCGCCGCTCGACGCACACGCCTTTGTCACCTACCGCGAGCCGGAACTGCGCGGCGACTTCGCCAACTTTCGCGCCCCGCAGGCGACCATCCGCGCGCCCCTCGATCTCGAACTCCTCGAAGCGCTCACTTCATCCGCCGCCGAAGACGGCTACCACGTCGTCCCGCTCGAAGGCTACGAACTCGATCACGGAACGGCCGTGCCGCTCTATTTCCTTTTGCGTAACAACTGGCGCGGGCGCGTCGTCGCGCTCGGCTACAGTTTTCTGTCAAACGAAGATCACGTGCGTTTCGGCGCGTGCGT
>DASQDV010000813.1:0-11548 GCA_035633995.1 Pyrinomonadaceae bacterium
TGCGAATCGCGCGGAGGTGCGGCGCATCGTGCTGTGCAGCGGAAAGGTCTATTACGATCTGAACGCGGCGCGTTTGAAGTCGGACGAACGCAGAGTTGCCATTCTCAGGCTCGAACAGTTCTACCCGTTCCCCGAACGCCTCTTGCTCGAACTCTTCGCCAGCTACCCGAACGCGTCGCAACTCGTGTGGGCGCAGGAGGAGCCGAAGAACTATGGCGGCTGGCACTTCGTCGAGCCGCGCCTGATGGGGATGCTGCCCAAATGCGAGCGGCCTTACTACGTCGGGCGCGCGGCCTCGGCCAGCCCCGCCACCGGCTCCTACTCGATTCACGAATTGGAGCAGCGTGAACTCGTTGACGGCGCGCTCACGACGGACGCGCCCATCATTTCCAACGCGAGCACGGACAAGTACGCGGGCGAGGCCGACTCTTAACGCGTCGCGGCCTCACAGCGCGCGCCTTCCGTATTGTGATCATTGACAAGAGACGCACGTATCAACCAGCGCACACGCGGAGGAGTTATGGCGGGTGAGACGCGGAGAAGACGTTTCCGGCGGGCGGCAACAAGCATCGCGATGTTGCTGTTGCTGATGCACGGCCTCTGGTTGCCGGGTGCTGTCCGGGTGGCGGCGGCGCGCGCAGAGAGCGGGCAGCAGATAACGCCGGAACAGACCAGGGCTCTCGGCGAGATGCTGGAACTCATGCAGCAGTCCGACAAGCTGCGCGAGGAAGGAAAACTCGACGCCGCCATCGAAGCGATGACGCGCGGGCTCGCCGTAGGCGAGAAGGCTTTCGGCGAAACTCATTTCAGCGTCGCCCTCTCGCTCGACAAACTCGGCATGCTCCAGATGACGCGGGGCGACTTCGACGCGGCGGAAAAGCTCTACCTGCGCGCGCTCGCCGTCCGCGAAAAATTGGACGGGGCGGAACACGTAAACGTCGCTTCCACACTGAGCGCGCTCGGAACCAACTACCTCAAGCGGGAAAATTTCGCACAGGCGGAGGCCGCCTATCGTCGTGTGCTCGCCATACGCGAAAAGACGCTCGGCGCAGAGCACCCCGATGTCGCCTCCGCGCTCTACAGTCTCGCATCCGTCTATTCGCGGCGCGGCGATTACAAGCGCGCCGAGCCGATGCTCAAGCGCGCGCTGGCGATTCAAGAGAAGGCCGCGCCGGACAGTTTCTACGTCGCCCTGACGCTGAACAACCTCGCCTTCCTCTACATGGAAACAGGCGACTACGAGCAGTCCGAGTCGCTCTACAAACGCAGCCTCGCGCTCCACGAGAAAATGTTCGGCACCGAACACGCCTACGTCGGCACGCCGCTCAACAGCCTTGCCATTCTCTACCGCACGAAAGGCGATTACAAGCGCGCCGAACCGATGCTCAAGCGCGCGCTCGCCATACAGGAAAAGAGCGTCGGGCCGGAGCACCCCGACACGGCCATCGCGCTCACGAGCCTGGCCTTGCTCTACAGCGAGCGCGGCGACAACGAACGCGCGTTGCCGCTTTTGCAGCGCGCCCTTGCCATCCGCGAAAAGGCCGAAGGAGCGGAGAGTTCGACCGTCGCCGCGACACTCAGCAGCATCGCCCACATACACAATTTGAAAGGCGACAACGCGCGCGCCGTCGAACTTTATCAACGCGCCCTCGCCATCGTGGAGAAGACGCTCGGCACGGAGAGCACGCTCTACGCCAACGTGCTCAGCAATCTGGCCGTCGCCTATTCGGACGAACGCGACTTCGCGCGGGCTGAGCCTTTGATCAAAAGATCACTGGCGATCAGGGAGAAGGCTCTGGGGACGGAACACCCCGACCTCGCCATCGCGCTCAGCAACCTCGCCTACGTCTATTTCGCGCAGAACGAGTTTGCGCGCGAGGAGCCTCTGTACCGGCGCGCGCTGGCGATCACGGAAAAGGCTTACGGGGCGGATCACCCGAACGTCGGCACTTACCTCGCCAACCTCTCCACCATCTACTGGGGGCGCGGCGACACGCGGCAGACGCTCGCGCTCCTGACGCGCAACGCGAATTTACGCGAACGCAACCTCGCGCTCATCCTCACCACCGGCTCCGAAGAACAGAAGCGACGCTACATGGCGACGCTCCAGAACGAAACGGACGCCACCGTCTCCTTCCACGCGCGCACCGCGCCCGCAGACCGTGAGGCGTCCGAACTCGCACTGACGACGATACTCCGCCGCAAGGGGCGCGTGCTCGACGCGATGACCGATCAGATCGGCGCTCTGCGTCGTCGCCTCAACCCGCAGGATCGCGCTCTGCTCGATCAATTGTCGGCCACGCGCTCCGCGCTCGCGCGCCTCCAACTCAAGGAGCCGGGCGGCGCAGCGGCGGCGGGCGCGTCCGAGCGCGCGGCGGAGCGTGCGCGTCTGGAAGCCGAGATCGAGCGATTGGAAGGGGAAGTCAGCGCGCGCAGCGCGGAGTTTCGCACGCTCGAAGCGCGTCCCGTCACGCTCGACGCCGTGCGCGCGGCGATACCAACGGGGGCGGCTCTCGTCGAGATGGTCTTGTATCGTCCTTATGAACCGAAGACGATAGGCAAGTCGAGATTCGGCGCGCCGCGCTACGTCGCCTACGTGTTAACGCGTGAGGCAGGCGCGCCGCTCTGGGTCGATCTGGGCGAAGCGGCGGCGATTGACCGCGACATCGCTCTGTGGCGTCGCGCGCTCACGAACCATGCCAGCCGGGATGTGCGTGAGCGCGGGCGCGCGCTCGACGAGATGCTGATGCGCCCCGTGAGGACACTGCTCGGCGCGTCGCGCCCGCAGCCGCAGCAACACCTCCTGCTCTCGCCCGACGGCGCGCTCAACCTGATCCCTTTCGGCGCGCTCGTTGACGAGCAGAACAAGTACCTGCTGGAAAGCTACTCGATTACATACCTGACGAGCGGGCGCGACCTGCTGCGCCTGCAATTGACGAGCGAAAGTCGGCAGCCGCCTGTGGTCGTCGCCAACCCGCAATTTGGCCGCGCAGCGTCGGCGGGCGGTGCGTCGTCCGGCGTCGAATCGCCTGTAGCGGCGGCGTCGTCAGTGGTGGCCGAGTCGCGTCGTTCGTCGGAAATGTCAAACGTCAACTTCTCGCCTCTGCCGGGCACGAAGGGAGAGGCCACGGCGCTCGGCGCGATCCTGCCGGGCGTTTTGATGTTGACGGAAGCACGCGCGAGCGAAGCCGCAGTCAAAGGGGTGAGCGCGCCGAGCATCCTGCACATCGCCACGCACGGCTTCTTCCTGCCCGACCAGAAACCTGACGAGTCAATCGCACAGAGCGCACGCGGCCTCGGACTCGGAGACCCCGTTGCTGCCGCCGCCGTAGCGACGCGCGGCGAGAACCCGTTGCTGCGTTCGGGGCTGGCGCTGGCGGGCGCTAACGAGCGCGGCGCGACAACGACGACGGGCGAAGACGGCGTGCTCACCGCTTACGAAGCTGCCGGTCTCGATCTCTGGGGCACGCGCCTCGTCGTGTTGTCGGCGTGCGAGACGGGCGTGGGCGAGGTGCAGAACGGCGACGGCGTCTATGGCCTCAGGCGCGCACTCGTGCTCGCCGGAAGCGAGTCTCAGGTGATGACTTTGTGGCAGGTGTCGGACGATGCGACGCGCGATCTGATGATCGAATACTACCGCCGCCTGCAATCGGGCGCGGGACGCGGCGAGGCGCTCAGGCAGGTGCAGTTGGCGATGCTCTCGGGCGCGCAGAAGGCGGGCGGCGGGCAGACGCGCGGGCTTTCAGGCACGCAACCCGGCGGCGCGCGCGAAGCGAATTGGAGCCACCCTTTTTACTGGGCAGCCTTCATCGAGTCGGGCGCATGGCAGGGTATGAATGAAAGGAAACGATGAAGGAGGAACGCAGCAACGTTGAAGTAGAAAACAGAATTCAGAAGACAGGTCACGGAATTAACCATCTCATAGCTCTCCTTCTGACTCCTCTATTCTGAATTCTGTTTCCTGTCTTTCCGTTCCGCGTTCCTCCTTCCGCATTTCTTTTACGGTTTCTTCGCCGGCGGTTCTTCCTCAAAGTCGCCTTCCTCGATGATCTTCACTTCGCTGCCGAAGCGTTGATAGTTGCGGAAGCGTATTTCGTTGCGCGACTGGACGGTCTCCATCTGTGTGAACTTGCCGCGCCCGCCGCGCTCGATGTAGCGCACGGGGACGACGGTGGTGAAAGTGGCGGCGGCGGCTGTGGGCAGCAAATATTGACGGTCGGAGATGGCAACCCAGTCGAAGTCAATGGTCTTATCGAGTTGGCGTATGGGAAAGTCTGGCTCAACGTCGGTGGTCGTGTACTCGGCGCGCAGCACGCGAAAGTTCTCGCGGTCGATCCAGATGCGACCGCGCAGGCCGGTGGTGGTCGTGCGCGTCTCGCCGTCGCCGCCGTAGAGCAGGCGGTTGCGCGCCAGGTCTTTCTTGATGTCGAAGTTGTAGATGATGGTGCGCCGCCCGCGCAGCGTGTCGCTCGCGGCGGCCTGAAAAGTGGTGGCGGCTTCGTCCGAAAATATTCTGATCAAAAGCGACGCGAACTCGCCCGTCGTGGTGGAACCGCCCGCCTGCTCGTAGCTCGCGCGCTCGGCTCCGCTCGAAGGGTTCGGCAGCCCGTTGACGGCGAGCAGTTTGTATTGTTCGCCCGCGCTCTCGCGGTAACTGACGGCGACGGTCAGGCGGTCGCGCACCTGCCAGTTCTGCGTCTGGCCGCGCGCCTCCGAGCGCGTGACCAACTGTTTGACGACGAAATCGGGGATGGCCTTCGCCGCTTCCAGAGAGATGCGGCGCGCGTTCGCCAGCACCTCGGCCGATTCCGCAACGGACGGCGGCGCGTAGCCTGTGGGGTTCGCGCGTCGCCGCGCGGCCTCTTCGAGCGTGCGGCGCAAGAGCGCGTCGTTGCCGCTCTTGGTCGCCACGACGGAGCGGATGCCGGGCGTCAACTCGAAACCGATGCCGCGCCTGCGTATCTCCTCAATGACCGCATCACGATTCTGCGGCTGCGACGGCAGTTGATAGACGAGCCGCACGAGTTCCTGACTCGTCAGAGGCTTTTCGACTTGCGCCGCACTCGCCGCGCCGCAGAGCACGACGAGAAGCGATGCGACGAGCAACGCTGGCACGGCTACGGCTTTGAAAATTCGTCGGTTCATAAAAAGACTGCTCTTTGTCCGTTGTTTTTTGTCGTCGGGTAAGTTGCCACCTTCATCTGTAGCAACTCGCTCGGTAAGCACAAACAACGGACTACGGACTACTGACAAAATTTATCTATCGCCCGCGCGAGAATTTCGACGCAGGAGTTGAGTTCTTCGACGGGCACGAATTCGCCCGTGCGGTGTGCGGTGCGGATGCTGCCCGGCCCGATGACGACGGCTTCCGCGCCCATCTCCTTCAACTGCGGCGCTTCCGTGCCGAAGGCGACCGTGCCCGCCGCCTGCCCGCTCAAACTCTCCAACTCACGCACGAGCGGCGACCCGGCGCGCGTCTCCGACGCCTCGTCAAGCCGCAGAATTTCGATTGTCGCGTCGAAATCAGGATCGGCGGCGCGCAAAGTTTCGACCTCGACTTGGATGAGTTCGACGGCGTGTGCGGCTGCCTGACCGGGCACGGGTCGCCATTCGAGCGTGAAGCGACATTCGCCCGCAATGATGTTTTTGGCCGTGCCGCCGTTGATGACGCCGACGTTGAGCGTCGTGTAGGGCGGATCGAAAGCGGCGTGCTCGTCGGCCTTCAACAACTCCGCGACCCTTTCGATGCGCGCGATGAGCCGCGCGGCGCGGAAGATAGCCGACGCGCCGAGCGCAGGGTATGCGCTGTGCCCCTCGCGCCCGCCGACGCGCACTTCGGCGAGACAATAGCCTTTGCCCGCGCGCATAGGTTGCAAAGAAGTCGGCTCGCCGACGATAGCGTAGCGCGCCCTGAGCGCACGCGAATCCGCGAGACGCTTTGCGCCGAGACACCCGACCTCTTCGTCCGCCGTGAAGACGAGCGCGAGCGGCCGCGCCAGTCGGGCGAGGTCGAGTTGCCCGATGGCCGTGAGCGCGGCGGCGATAAAACCCTTTGTGTCGCACGCGCCGCGCCCGTAGAGTTTGCCCTCACGGCCTGTCAGCGTGAGCGCCTCCGTCCACGCCGGATCGTAAGGGACTGTGTCCGTGTGCCCGACGAGCGCGAGTTCAACTTGCATCTCGTCCGCGTTCACACGGGGCGGGACACAGACCAGATTAAACTTCTTGACGCCGCGCTCGTCCGTATAGGGAAACATGCGCGCGCATAAGCCCAGAGCTTCGGCGCGCGCGGCGAGGTAAGAGATGATTTCCAAATTGGAGCGCGCCGAGACCGAATCAAGGCGGACGAGTTCGGCGAGTGTCTGTTCAACCTTCATGTGATAATCAATTTTGACCCCCGCCGCTTCGATCTCTCGTGACGATCTCGACAAGGCCGTTGACGATCCTTGCCAGATGGGAAAGATCAGTTTGGGTTTGAGAAATATCTTTTTGCGTCTGAATCTGCGCTTCACTTAGCTGAATCTGCGCCTCGCCAAGTTGTCTTACCACACCGGCCAGCCCGCGCATCTGTGTGGTTAACCCCCGCACCTCTTCCTGAAGCTTTTCCTGATTCTCTTCGAGCCTTTCTAGATGCTCGGCGAAAACTTCTTGGCGTTGCATCATGAATTCCAGAACCTTTTGTATCTCTTCGTTCGTCATAGCGTCACTCCTGACCTGGGGAGGTTGGTGCGCGTGGGCGTTCAGCGCCACAGCCTGCGCTGTAAATCGGTGAAGCGTTCGATGGTCTCATCTTGCGCGCGGTGCTGTCCATCTTCGACGATGCGCCGACCGCCGACGACTACGTCGCGGACGGCTGTGCGCGCGAGCGAGAAGACTATGGCGGGCAGCAGGTCGTTTGTTCCCGCTCCGGCGACGGAGAGATCGTCGAGCGCGACGGTGAAGAAATCTGCGGGGCATGAGACTTCGAGCGCGCCGCCGCCTGCTGCGCCGATGCTGGCCGCGCCGTTTGCGGTGGCGCAGGTGAAGAGGCGCGTGGCGAGGGCTGCGAGGCTGTCGGATTCGTCGTCGGGTTGATTAATGGTCTCGTCGGCTGCGGTCTCCGGCGGCGCGTTTGGCTGCGGCGCGAGGACGGCGCGTTCGAGTTTTTGCAGGCGCAGGTGGTATTCGAGTTCGCGCGCGTCTTCGAGGAGATCAATCTGCGTGTGGCTGTCCGTGCCGAGCGAGACGCGCATGCCCGCATCGAAGAGGAGGTCGGCGGGAACGATGCCGTCGCCCAAATTTCGTTCGGTCGTCGGGCAGGCGCAGACCTGTGCGCGTGCTCCGGCGAGCGCGTTCACTTCCGCTTCGTCAACGTGGACGGCGTGGACGGCGGTGAAGCGTTCGTCGAGCAACCCTTCGTCGGCGAGCAGGCGGACGGGCGTGCGCCCGTGTTCTTGCAGGCAGGCGGCGACCTCTGCGGGCTGCTCCGCGACGTGCATGTGGACGGGCAGGGCGTTTGCCGCCGCGTAGGCGTGTACCTCGCGCAGGTAATCGAGCGGCACGGCGCGGACGCTGTGCGGAGCGACGCCGACCCATGCGTCGCGCGGCGCCGCACTGTTGTTTGCGCTTTCGACTTCGTTTTCCACGCGCGCTCCGGCGTCGCGCGCCGCTTCGCGTGCGAGATCGTTTTTGAGAGACTCGGTCTGTTTGAGAAACGCTTGCGCGTCATGTTCGATGAAGCGCGTTTGTCTGGCATTGGGCGGCGTGTTCCAACCGGCGCGCGCGTAGGCCACGCGCAGGAGCGCGATGCGGAGTCCCACGTCTGCGGCGGCGCGAAGGACTTGCTTCGCCAACTCGTTTTCGTCCGCGTAGTGCGCCCCGCCGGGCGCGTGGTGCAGGTAGTGAAACTCTCCGACGGCGGTGATGCCGCTCGCCGCCATTTCGAGAAAGGCCATGCGCGAGGCATCGTACAGGTCGTCGGGCGTGAGGCGCGTGGCGGCGGCGTACATCATCTCGCGCCACGTCCAGAAGGAATCATGCGTGGCGGAGCGGCGTTCGGTGCGCCCGCGTATGACGCGCTGGAAGGCGTGCGAGTGTGCGTTGACGAGGCCGGGCAGGAGGGCGCGACCCTTGAGGCGCACGACGCGCGCGCCAAGCTCCCGGTAGTTGCGCGTGAGATGCGTGATGCGCCCTGTGCCGTCCGAGACGAGCGCGAGCGCGCTTTCAAAACGCCCGCGCGTGTACAGGAGATCGGGCAGCCAGGCCGTCAATGTCGGTTGATCTTCGCGCAAAGGAGTTTCAGGCAAAATTTTAAGAAAGCGGCGCAACTCGAACGGGGCGCGCCGGCTGCCGTATGCGCGACGTTCGAGTCGTGACGAAAAAGAAGGCCGCCGTCAACAAAAAGCGACCTCGCCTCGTGCTCCGGCGCGCATCTAACCCTCACCCACTCAGAGGGGAAATCGGTCGGGCAAGCATACAACAGGGCGGCGCTGAGGCGCACGCGGGAAGGCATCATAAGATTTATGAGTATGACGGTCGGGAATTTAAGAACATACGCGGGATTCGCGCGCCGCTTCGGGCGACGTTTTCTGGCGGAGCGTTTGAGCGAATCGGGCGTCCCTATTGCGCCTGCGCCGCACCGCCCGCAACCGGCAAAGTGGCGCGACGATCAACTGACGGTGGCGTGGCTCGGCCATGCGACCGTGCTCATCAATTTTTACGGGACATGGCTGTTGACCGATCCGGCGCTACGCGAGCGCGTCGGCCTGCGTGTGCCGGGCTTGGCGACCTTCGGGCCGCGCCGCCTCGTCCGTCCCGCGCTCGCGCCGGCTGAGTTGCCCGCGCTCGACGCCGTGCTCGTCTCGCACGCACACATGGATCACTGCGACATGGGGACGCTCGCGCGCCTGCCGCGCACCACGCGCGCCATCGTGCAGCGCGGAAACCTCGACCTCGTGCGTCGCTTCCGGCGCGCCGACGAGTTGGCGTGGGGCGAGTCGGTCGAGATTAACGGGGCGCGCATCGAGTCAATCGAAGTGAACCATTGGGGCGCGCGTAAACTGACGGACAAGCATCGCGGCTACGGCGGTTTTCTGATCGAGAAAGAGGGACGCGCGCTCGTCTTCGGCGGCGACACGGCGGACACGCGCGCCTTCATGCGTCTCAGGCGACGCGCGCGCATCGTGCTCGCGATGATGCCCATCGGAGCATACGACCCGTACATACATGCGCACGCCAATCCCGAACAGTCGTGGCGCATGGCGCGCGAGATGGGCGCGACCTACATCATGCCGATGCACCATTCGACTTTCCGTTTGAGCCGCGAGCCGGTGGGAGAACCCGTCGAGCGGCTGTTGGCTATCGCGGGGCGCGAACGCTGGCGCGTGGCGCTCACGGAGATCGGGCAGACGTGGAGCCTGCCGGAAGATTAACGCGACATAATGAAGTAACAGCGGAAGACAGAATTCAGAATACAGAAGTCAGAATAAAACTCGTGCAGGTCTTACTTCTGACTCCCGTATTCTGAATTCTGTCTTCTACTTTATCGTTTCGCGTTCCTCCTTCATCGTTTTACCTCAGTTGCGTTCGCCGAATCCGTGTCGCTGCCGGCAGAGTTTGCAGTCGGTGAACGGTTCGGTGTTGTCTACGCGGTGCGCGACGGGTCGGACGGTGCGCAGGTAGGCGAAGAGGCTTTTCAAGTCTTCTTCCGTCATGTTGCGGTAAGACCACCAGGGCATGTACGGGTCGAGCTTGCGCCCTCTGACGTAGCCCGTGCGCATCACTTCGAGAAAGAGCGGCTCGTCGTAGTAGGAGATGCCGGACGGGTCGGGCGTTAAATTCGTGCTGGCGACTTTGCCGCCCGTCTGCAAGGTGCTGCCGCCCGCGAGTTCAAGTTCTTCGACGGCGCGCCCGCGCACGGCGGGCGTGTGGCAATCGAAGCAGCCGCCGATGGTGGCGAGATACGCGCCGCGCGCTGCGGGCGTCGAAGCGTCGGGCGGCGCGACGGGCGCATAGAGCGGTTGGGGGACGTTGTTGATGAAGCGCGAGAGGGGGAAGGCGATGCGCGTCGTGCCGTGCGGCTCGCTCCTGACAGGTTCGACCGTGCGCAGGTAGACGACAATGGACGCCAAATCTTCGTCCGACATCCGGCGGTAGAACGTGTAGGGCATCGCGGGAAAGAGCGCACGCCCGTCGCGCCCGATGCCTTCGCGTATGGCGCGCGCCAGTTCGTCGTCAGTCCATGCGCCCACGCCCGTCTCGCGGTCGGGCGTGATGTTCGGCGCGACGAGGCTCAGGTCGGCGTCGTTGACCATGAGTTGACCGCCGCCGAGCTTGCCGACGAGCGCGGGCGCGGGCTGAGCCGCCAGATCATATTTTGAATGGCAGTCGAAACAGCCGACGACGCCGTGCACGAGATAACGCCCGCGCGTGAGGCGTTCGGGCGTCGCGTCGAATTTACGCTCGGTCGCGGCGCGCGCCTTCGGGCCGACGAAGGGACGCCAGCCGATTGTGAACGTGATGCCCGCCACAAGCAGCGCGGCGAACGCGAGCGCCGCGACGAGCGCAAGGCGAGCGGGACGTTTTAACCGGCGCGCTAACATACGTGTTTCCTCCGGCGTGTTGTCGAACCGAGAGACGAGCGCGAGGGAGTTTGCGACGCACATCTAAGGCTTATGGCCGGATACGCGCTTTGCTCCACAACGACGATTCACACGCTTCGTCAGGCTATGCAAGGACGCGGCGAAACAATTTGATCATGTCACCGAACGCCGCATCGGTTGCCTCCGGGTCGTAGCGCGCGCCCTCGTCGCGCATGAAGGCGTGCTCCGCCGGGTAGAGCTTGAAAGAGTAGTTCACGTTCGCTTCCCTGAGCGCGCGCTCAATCTTCGCGCGCCCCTCTTCGGGTACGTGCGGGTCGAGCGTGCCGAAGACCATCAACAACTCGCCGCGAATCTCCGCCGCGCGTTCGAGCGAGCGTGCGTCTGTGTCCTTGCCGAGCTTGCCGTTGTGAAGCCCCGTGCCGTAGAAGCAGGCGGTGGCGCGCACGTCCGCGTGGAGCGCGGCGCGGAAGGCGAGGTGGCCGCCGAGACAAAATCCGGCTGCGCCGAGCTTGCCCTGCGTCACGCGCGCGTGCGCGGCGAGGTAAGCGAGCGCGGCGCGGCAGTCGGCGTCGAAGTCTGCGACGGGAGTACGTGTTGCGTCTTCGAGACCGCGCGTGCGCCCCGCGTCGTCGAAGGGAATGACCGTGCCGATGGGTTCGATGCGGTGATAAATTTCCGGCGCGGCGACGACGAAGCCGTAGCCCGCGAGTCGCTGCGAAGCGCGCAGCATCGGCCCCGTCAGTTGGAAGATGTCCGAGTAGAAAACTATGCCCGGATACACGCCTTCCGCTTTGGGCGCGGCCAGGAGCATGCGCATCGGGCTGCCGTCAACATCACTATCAACATATTCGGTCGTGATGATCATAAACTCTCCTCGAAGAGAACACCTTAAAATTCCTTTGCGCCTTTGGTTTTATCCTTGCGCCTTTGCGAGAAAAGCAATTCTTGCAAAGGCGCAAAGAAGTAAAGAC
>DASQDV010000814.1:0-2486 GCA_035633995.1 Pyrinomonadaceae bacterium
AGACCCCGACGCGCCGCTCGACCCCGGCGCGGGCAACCTCTTGCAGTACGAACTCAACCTCGACTACAAGCCGACGACCGCGCTCAACACTTCGCTCACCTTCATCAAAAATCGCATGACGCGCCGCGACACCGGACTCGTCGCCTTCGACACCAACATCGTCACCCTGCGCACGACCTACCAGTTCTCGCGCTTCACCTTCCTGCGCGCGCGCATCGACTACGATTCGCTCGCCGCCAACGCGCGCGGCCAGTTTCTCCTCGGCTGGACGCCGAATCCCGGCACGGCCTTCTACGCCGGTTACAACGACGACCTCAACCGCGACGGCTTCAACCGCTTCACAGGCCAACTCGAACCCGGCTTCCGGCGCAACGGTCGCACCTTCTTCATCAAAATGTCCTACCTCATCCGGCGCAGTTTTTAGCCGGATTTACAGCAAATTTTGCAGGGGGCGGGGAAATCTCCGCCCCCTCGTGTTCGTTGTGCCCGCCGGAAATCGCTTTCCCGCCGCCGTTTTTACTTTTATCCTCGCACGGCTGAAACTTTTTTCGCTCCAGACGCACTAACACTGTGGATGGGACGAAACGGCTGTTTATGGAAGCATTGAGCGGGACACTGATGATAGCGGAGCCGACAGTCGCACACGCCGAAAAGCCTCTGATGAACAGTCCTGAGCAACTTGTAGCTTTGGCGCGGCGCGGCGATCAGGATGCCTTCCGGCACATCTTCGACAGGTGGGCGCGCCCCGTCGTGTCTTTCGTCTACGACATGGTCGGCGACCGCGCGCTCGCGGAGGATTTGACGCAGGAAACGTTCGTCCGCGCCTACAAATATCTGGACGCGCTGCGCGACGAGTCGAAGTTCTCCACGTGGCTCTTTAGCATCGCCAAGAACGTCGCGCGCGAACACTTGCGCTCGGCGCACAGCCGGAGCAAGAAAGTTGACCTGGACGACGAGACAGTTCTTGAGTTGCACGACGAGAGGCCGACGCCCGCGGGCGCGCTCTTGGACAAGGAGTTGAACGGCGTCGTGCGCCACGCGCTCGGCGCGCTCGACGAAGACAAGCGTTTGGTCTTTACGCTGAAAGTTTTCCAGCAGCGCAGCTACGAGGAGATCGCGGAGATTACGGGTTTTTCCGTGCCGAAGGTGAAGACCGATCTGCACCGCGCAAGGACGGAGATGCGACGGCGCATGAGTCCTTATCTGGGGGTGAAGCAATGAAGTGTGAGGAATGCACCACAAACGCGCTCGAAGAATTTCTGGACGGCGAACTTGACGCGCGCCGCGCCGCCCAACTGAGCGCCCACCTCGCCGCCTGCCACGTCTGCGCGCTGCGTTATGACGAACTGCTCGACGAGCAGACCACGTATGCCGCTTACGAGCGCGACGTGCAGGTGACGCCGCAGATGTGGGCGGGCGTTGCGGCGAGAATCGCTACGGAAGAGAAGCCGCAAGATCGAGAGAACTTTATCGTGCGACTTCGCGCGTGGTTCGCCGCATCGCTCGTCGCCCCGCGTTTCAGCCCCGTCCTTACGGCGGCGCTCGTGCTTTTCGCCATCGGCGCAACGGCGACCGTCATGAAATATCTCGACACGCAGACGGGAACGCCCACAAACATAGCAGGCGGGCAGGGCACAACCGCGACGCCGGAACAGAAGAACGTCGTCCAGCCCGCGCCCGGCGCGACGCCGGACGCCACGCCGTCGAAGTCGCACACGGAACCGCCAATTGTCGCCGCAAACGGTCAAGCCGACGAACGCCAAAAATCTCAGCAGGCCGCGCCGCAGCGCCGCAGGAGCGAGGCTGAGCGCAAACCCGCCTTGAACGCAAATGATGCGGCGCAGACGCTCATCGCCATCCAGCAGAACGAGCAACTGAGGCGGCAGCGTGCGACCGCGCGGCTCGTCCAGGAGGCGGAGTCGAAGTACGTCGCGGCGATCAAGCTGCTGTCGGAAGACGTGAACCGCAAGCGCACGCGGCTCGACCCGCAGGTGGCCGCGCGCTTCGACGAAACGCTCGCCGCCATTGATCGCTCGATTGCCGAGACGCGACGCACCGTGCTGCAACAACGCAATAGCGACCCGGTCGCCGTCCAGTACATGCTGTCGGCCTATGCCAAAAAAGTCGAAGTGATGCGCGAAATGGCCGCCGTAGATTAAGAAGAATTACATCTCTCTTGAAGTTGGAACTCGAACGCCTTTTCAGGTCTTAAAGTGTTATGAATAAGAAAACTCTAACCGCAATCATCGTCGCCGTCGCCATCCTTCACGGCACGGCGCTCCGCACAAACACGCGCGCGCAGGAACCGCCCCCGGCGTCGGGCGGCGGCTCGGTCGCCATCAACAACCAGTCGGGGCGCGTGCAGATCAAATTAGAGCGCGGCAGCCGTGTCGCCATCAGCAATCGCTACGGGCGCATCACGATCATGGGCTGGGATCGGGACACGGTCGAGGCAACGGCGACGAGCGATAAGGGCGCGGAGGCCG
>DASQDV010000815.1:0-4930 GCA_035633995.1 Pyrinomonadaceae bacterium
GGCCTGACCAACATGGTCAACAAACTCAATCACGGCCTCGACCTCGGCAACAACCCCATCGGCTGCCCGACCTCTTTTTGCATCGGCGTTGGCGTCAACCCCGGCGCGATCAACCTGCAAGAAGAGATCAAGCGTTTCGAGTACAAAGTGGAGGCGGGCGCGGAATACGCCATCACGCAACCCGTCTTCGATGTCGGCCAACTGCGCGACTTCCTCAAGTTGATCGAGCACGTGCGCATCCCCGTCATCGCCGGAATCTGGCCGCTCGTCTCCTTCCGCAACGCCGAGTTTCTGCACAACGAAGTGCCGGGCGTGCGCGTCACGCCTTCGATCATGGAACGCATGCGCCGCGCCTCAGACATCGGCAAAGAGGCGGCGCGCGACGAGGGCTTGCAGATCGCGCGCGAATCGCTGCTCGAAGTGCGCGACCTGATTCAGGGCGTGCAAGTCTCCGCGCCGTTCAACAACGTGCGTTACGCGCTCGAAGTCTTCGAGGCTTTGCCGGAATTCGCCGCAGCCTCGCGCGAGACGACGCGTGCCGCCGGTTAAGGAGCCGTGAAGTGCAATGCGCCGCGACTGTGAAGCGCCGCTCGCTCGATTGAGAAAATTTTTTGTGATTTATTATCGAAAAAGTTGTAGACTGCGCTGGTCAAACCCACATGACGCGCGCTTGAGGATGCGTTTCCCAATTCGCACCTGTTAGTTTCAACGCGCACACACGGCGACATCGCTCACCTCAACGCGCTCGTCGCCCACACGCTCGACAGCAAACCCACGCGTCTCCGGTAAACTTGAATTTCTTTACCGGCGTGGCAGTCCCTGTGCCTGCACGCCGGCAGGAGCACGGCCTTGAACGCTCACGCGAGGCAGCTTGCCGCGTCTCTCTGCGCGACGCTTATGCTCGGCCTGTGGGTCGGCGTCGTCCGCTCGCAGAACGAGACGGTGCGCCGCATCACCCGCACGCCCGAACAATCTTTCAACCTCAACCCCACGATCAGCGGCGACGGGCAGCACATCGCCTTTGAATCAAACGCAAACTTGACGGGCGGCATCGCCACCACCGCCACCGCCGTCGCAGGCTTCAACACTCTGCGCGCTGACCTGTCGGGCGAAAGTGCGGCATTCACCCAAATCGCCGCATCGCGCGCTCCCGCTCCGGCCATCTCGCATGACGGCTCGCGCCTCGCTTTCGCCAGCCGCGAAAACCTCACAGGCGAAAATTCCGACGGCAACTCCGAGATATTTTTATTCACCGACGGGCGGCTGCGACAGGTCACGAACACCCACCCGCGCGACGCAACGTTGCGCATCGCCGACGGAAATTTTCAACCTTCAATCTCCGACGACGGCCTGCTCGTAGCGTTCGCTTCCAACCGCGATCTCACGGGCACAAATGCCGACGCGAATCTCGAAGTGTTCGTCTACGATTCGACCACTCGCATCACAACCCAGATTACCGACACGACGCACATCATCGGCTCAAGCGACGCCAAGTTGAGCGGTGACGGAACACGCGTCGCCTTCATTCGAGACGAAGGGGCAGCACCGGGCGGCGAAGCTTCGACGGCGCGTGACCTGCTATTGTTCGAACGCGACACCAATTTGACGATCACCATTGCGAAAGGCGTTGACGGCCTCGCCATGACGTATGGCCGTGCGACGAGCGACGACGGTTTGCGCGTGGTCTACGCGGCACAGACGGCGGCGCGCACGACGCAGGTGTTCCTCTACGACGGGCGCAACGCACAAACGCGCCGAATCACTTCGCTCGGCTCGCGCGCCGCAGACGTGCCGCTCCATCCGGCAATCAGCGGCGACGGCTCGCGCATCTCCTTCGCCACGCGCCGCAACGTCAACGGCGGTAATTCGGACGCGAGCGTCGAGCTTTACGTTTACGATCTGCCCGCCGATAAAATCATACGCGTGACGAGCGCACCCGCCGTTGCAACCGCCGAAGTCGTCTCCTCGCTCAACGAAGACGGCTCGCTCGTCGCTTTCAACTTCCCGCGCGTGCTCTCCGAAACTGATTCCGACAATGATTTCGCCAACAACTCCGAGATTTATCTCGCCCGCCTCGAAGCGCGCCAGCCCGTGTCGGCTGGTGTGCTGCAAATCCTCAACGGCGCTTCGTTCGGCAGAGAGCCTGCAAATTCTAAGGCCGTCGCGCGCGGTCAAATAGCCGTTGCGCGCGGCGTCAATCTCGCGCTCGGCGCGACGCGTGCAGAGCGCCTGCCCGACGGCACTTTCCCGCGCAAACTCGGCGGCTCGACGCTCAGCGTCAACGGGCGCGGCGCGCAACTCTTTTACGCCTCGCCCGTTCAGATCAATTTTGTCGTCCCCGACGAAACTGAAACGGGCACGGCGCAAATCGTCGTGCGCAATCACGACGGCCACGAGTCGCGCGCTTCCATTCCAGTTGTAAATGCTGCCCCCGGCGTATTCACGGAGAAAGGCGACGGCAGCGGCGCAGCTATCGCGCTCGACGCGCAGACGCTTATGCGCAGCCCCTTCGAGCCGGTTGACGCTGCGAACGAATTGCGACGGCTCTCAATCTTCTCGACCGGCATCAGGTACGCAAAGGAAGTTTCAGTCAGCATCGGCGGGCGCGAGTTGGCGGTCGAAAACGTCCTGCCCTCGCCCGGCCTTCCCGGCCTCGACGAGATTCATGTCCTGCTCACGCGTTCGCTCGCGGGCGCGGGCGTCGTCCCGCTCGTCGTGCGCGCCGACGGGCGCGCGAGCAACTCCACGACCATTACTTTCACCGGCACACGCCGCGCCGCGCGCCTCACGCTTGAGCCTGCGATTGTTTCGCTGGGCGTCGGCAGGTCTGTGCGTTTCGCGGCATCCGTGCGCGACGAGGACGGAAACGAGATCAAGGGCGCGCACGTCAGTTTCGCTTCAAGCGATGAAAGCGTCGCACCGGTTGATTCGGACGGAACGGCGCGCGGCCTGCGCGCCGGGACGACGACGATCACGGCCACGTCGGGCGCTGTCTCGGCGACGGCGCAACTCACCGTCCACACGCTCTCGCTCGTCCTCAACGAGATACTGGCCGACCCGCCCGACGGCGCGGCGGGCGATGCCAACCGGGACGGCGCGCGCAGTTCCACGCAGGACGAATTCGTCGAACTGGTCAACGCCTCGACAAACGATCTGGACATCGGCGGTTATCAACTCGCCGTTCGTACCGGCAGCGGCGCAGACGCCGTGCGCCACGTCTTCGCGGCGCACACCATCATTGCGCCCGGCACGGCAATCGTCGTCTTTGGCGGCGCGCAAAGAACGACCTTCGACCCCGCGCATCCCTCGTTCGCGGGCGCGCTCGTCGTGACGGCTTCGACGGGCGGGCTATCGCTCACGAACGGCGGCAGCACCATTAAACTGCTCGACCCGTCGGGCGCAACCGTCGAAGAGTTAATTTACGGCGGCGCGACCGGCACGGACGGCGACCGCAACCAGTCGCTGACACGCGCGCCCGATATTGTCGGCGACCTAATACTGCACCAGGCCGCGCCCGACAGCGGCGAGCGTGCATTCTCTCCCGGCGCGCGCGTTGACGGCACGCCCTTTCGTCTCACCGTCGAGGTCGTACGCATCGAAGTCACGCCCGCGACGGCAAGCGTCGAACGCGGCGCGCAGCAGCAGTTCACGGCGCGCGCTTTCGATGCGAACGAAAACGAACTTCAGGGAGTCATTTTCCGCTGGCAGTCGAGCGACGCCTCAGTTGCGACAATTGACGGCGACGGGCTGGCGCAATCAATTGCGACGGGCGACACGAAGATCACAGCCCTTGCGCGCGGCGCTCAATCCGCGCCCGCGACTCTGCACGTGACAGCGCCTCGACCCACAGTGGCGCGCGTCGAAGTTACGCCCGCCGCAGCCTCGATCAATCGCGGCGGCACGCTCCAATTCAACGCGCGTGCTTTCGACTTCAACGACCAACCTGTCGGCGACGCAAGTTTCACGTGGGCTTCGAGCAACGCTTCGATAGCGACGGTTGACGCCGCAGGTTTAGCTCGCGGCAGAGGCATCGGCGCGGCCACGATCACCGCCACGACGAGCGACGGCGCAGGCGGCACGATTTCGAATCACGCGTCGCTTGAAATTCTCGTCCCCCTGCTCATTAACGAAATCTTCGCCGACGTGCCGCCCGACGATTCTTCGACCGTCGCCGTCGAAGGCGATGCGAACCGCGACGCCGCGCGCAGTTCCTCGGATGACGAATTCGTGGAACTGACGAACCACTCGCGCGCGACGGTGGATATTTCCGGCCTCACCGTCTCGGACGCAACTTCCCGGCGTTTCACCTTCCCCGCCGGTACGCTCGTCGCGGCGGGACGCGCCGTCGTCGTCTTCGGAGGCGGCGCGCCGCCTCAGGGCGATCCGGCCTTCGGCGGCGCAACTGTCTTCAACGCCGCTGCGCTCGGTCTGAACGACGCGGGCGACACGGTCACGCTCAAACTTCCTGTCGGCGATACGGAAATCACAATCGCCACGCAAAGTTACGGCACGGGCGCGGCGAGCGCACCTCCCGCGCCAGGCGATCAATCGTTGACGCGCTCGCCCGACGCAGGGACGAATTCGACGGGCGGCGACTTCGTCGCTCATACGCTTGTGCCCGACGCGGCGACGCGCGCCTTCTCACCCGGCACACGCGCCGACGGCACGCCGTTCGAATCGCCTCCCATCTCGCGCGTGTCGGTTGTTCCTGAATCCGCAACGATTGAGATCGGCGCGTCTCAAAGTTTCGCCGCGCGTGCGTTCGCAGTGCTCGACGGGGTTGAATTTGAAGTGCCGAACGTTTCGTTCGTCTGGGAGTCGAGCGACACGGGCAAAGCGTCCGTCGCGCCGACGACCGGAGCAACTACGGCTGCCCGCGCCGTGTCGGCAGGCAACGCGCAGATTCGCGCACGCGCGGGCGGCAGAGAGG
>DASQDV010000816.1:0-3645 GCA_035633995.1 Pyrinomonadaceae bacterium
CGGCGCACTACGGCCTCATCGTCCTCGACGCCTTCAGTTCCGACGCCATCCCCGTCCACCTGATGACCGTCGAAGCCCTCGACCTGTATCTCTCCAAACTCGCGACGGGCGGCCTGCTCGCCTTTCACATCTCAAATCGCGGCCTCGACCTTCATCCGGTCGTTGCGGATTTAGCGCGCGCACGCGGACTCGTCTGCCTCAGCTTCGACGACACCGCGCGCAATCAACCGGGCGGCAAAGAACCCTCGCAGTGGGTCGTCATGGCGCGCCGCCCCGAAGACGTGGCGACGCTCGCCGCCGACACCGCGCGCTGGCGCACGCTCGAAGGCCGCCCCGAACGCCGCGTCTGGACGGACGACTTCTCAAACATCGTCAGCATCTTCAAATGGCGTTGATGAGCAGACGCGTCAGCGTCACGCCCGCGCTCGCTCGCCCGTCTCCGGCTTAAACTTTCTGCTTGACACGCGCGCCGGGCGCGCATATCTTCCCCGCGCTTTCAAGTTTGCACGTCCACGCGCTGCCAGTGGCCGCAACCAGAGACCCTTCTCCGTTGATAAGGAGTAATCGTTTCCGGTGCTTCGCGGCGCTCCACGGCTTACACAGAAATCGCAACCAGCCACAGTCTCAACCCGTGTGGCCGACGCTTACTCACACACGAGGCAACTTTATGCAAACAGTCCCACTCACCCTCATCGTCGTCGTGGTGCTGCTCGTTGTCGCAAGCGGCGCATACCTGCTATTTCTCAGAATCAAGGGGCGGGGTAAAAAAGGGGCGAGATCGCTGCTCGCCTATGCGCCGACCGAGGCGCAATCCTACTTCGATCAACTGCTTGGCGAGTACGCACTGATACCACGGGAGAACGTGTCCGAGCATTACAAGACGGAGATTGAGGAGATTAAAGACCTTCGCGACAAGAAGTCCGAAGAATTGACGTGGGATAACCTGCTCAAGCTCGAATTGATCCTGTTGGAGATGATGCCCGTTGAACGCCTCATGCGTAAGGCTTGGATCACGCGTACCCGTTTCCGCGATGTCGTCGGGGCCGAAGTTTATAAGGAATATCTCGGCACGAACCCGCCACTCCCCCAACTCAACCCGCCGATCACTTGCCCACCCTGTGACGCCGGCGATTTGCCGGACGCGCCCTCGCTCGCATCCTTCCATCCTTACAACCTGACTTCCGACGAGGAGCGCGCGTTGCGCGGCGACCTTCAGGTGATTCTCGAAGACACTTTCTGGCGGTTCCGCATTCGCACGGCGTGGGAGGAGCGGCGCAATTGGTTCGCGAAAGCGTTCGGCTGGATTTACGCGGTGCTGGTCTTGTTCGGCCTCGGCCCCGTCATCTTCCTGATCTACCTTCCGCCCGGTAATGCCGACAAACTACACCCCATCTTCACCCTGTTGTCCGTGACCATGATCGGCGCGCTCGGCGGGTTCGTCAGTATGCTCCAACGGCTGCAAAACCTGCCGAGCGGCGGGCAGCGCAACGAGAATCTGATCGAACTGGTCTATGGCCGCAACAGCATCCTTTCACAGTCGCTGTTGAGCGGCGCATGCTTCTCGCTCGTACTGTTGTTCATTTTTCTCGGCGGGCTGTTACGCGGCGGCCTGTTCCCGGACTACCCCGACCAGAACGGCGCGACGTTTATACACTTGCTGCGCACCGTCTCGCTCGACGGGACGCAGTTCGCCAAACTGCTGGTCTGGTCGTTTATCGCAGGATTTGCCGAACGCTTCGTCCCGGACTTTCTCGACCGCTTCTCGGCTAGAGAGAAAGCGCGAGACGCACAGACCGACGCGAAAGTTTGATGCCGATCCCCCCGCCCCGGCGCGACGTGGAGCGCAACAAGACAGGCGTTGCGACGAGGTTCAGAGATCGTCGCGCCGCCATCCAATTCCCGGATTCCCTATTCAGTCGGCAAAGGCGACGCTCAATTCGCGCAGGGTAGCGGAATCACTCGCGTCGCCTTTCGTGGCTTCGTCGCGGTTGACGTGGTTGTAGAGGATGTCGCGTTGCTGCGGGGTGAATCCGGCGGTGCGAATAAGGTAGCGGAGCATGCGTTCGTCGGCCTCGTTGTGCGCTCCGGCGGCGGAGACGACGTTCTCCTCGATCATGATCGAACCCATGTCGTCCGCGCCGAAGCGCAGGACGACCTGACCGAGCCGTAAGCCTTGCGTCAGCCAGGACGACTGGATGTGTTCGATGTTGTCGAGGAAGAGGCGCGAGACCGAGACCATCTTCAGATAATCAACGCCGGTCGGCTCGTCCTTGATGCGGCGTCCGAGCGCGGTGTTTTCGCGTTGGAACGTCCAGGGGATGAAGGCCGTAAAGCCCCCCGTCTCGTCTTGCAGGTCGCGTATGCGTTCGAGATGGCGGACGCGGTGCTCTACGCGGTCGCCGATGCCGAACATCATTGTCGCCGTCGAGCGCAAGCCGACGCGGTGCGCGGCGCGCATCACGGCGAGCCATTCGTCGGTCGTGCACTTGGTCGAGACGCGTTTACGCACCTCGTCGTCCAGAATTTCGCCGCCGCCGCCGGGCAGCGACGACAGCCCCGCCTCTTTCAAACGCGCCATAATTTCTTCGTAAGAGAGGCCGCTGATGAGATGTATGTTGTGAATTTCGGGCGGCGAAAAACTGTGCAGTTGCATCTGCGGGTACTTCGCGTGCAGCGTGCGCAGTAAATCTTCGTACCACTCGATGCCGAAGTCCGGGTGGAGCCCGCCCTGCATCAGGATGCCCGTGCCGCCGAGCGCGATGGTCTCATCAATCTTCTCGCAAATCTCTTCGACGGTGCGGACGTAGGTGTCCGGCTTGCCCGGCCTCCGGTAGAAGGCGCAGAAGGTGCAGACGACGTTGCAGACGTTCGTATAGTTGATGTTGCGATCAATGATGTAGGTGACAATCCCTGCGGGGTGCTTGCGCTTGCGAATTTCGTCGGCGGCGACGCCGATGCGCACGATGTCGTCGGACTCAAGCAGCGCGGTGCAATCATCTGCGTTCAGGCGACCGCCTGCGAGCGCGCGGTCGAGAATCGGTTGAATATCGTTCATAGGGTTCGTCGGCAGTTATAAAATTTCGCGGCGCGGCCTTTCAATCCTTATCGCTCCAACTCATTATACGCCACGCCGGGCGCTTTGTTTGAGCGGCGCGTCAGACGCCGAGCAGCTTCAAAGGGCGCACGGTTTTTATGAGATCGTGGCGGTGCGCCAATCGGAAAAACAGTTCGAGACCGGCGCGCATGTCTTCGTTCAATTCGAAGCAGATGTTTTCCGTCAGGTAAGCGCGCAAGTCAGCGCGCGGCAAGCCCAGTTCGCGCTCGTACTCGGCGACGATCTCTTCGAGACGCGCCAGTCCCTCGTCGCGCGCGCCCGCGAAATCTATCCGGCGCACGGCCTCCGCCGCCGATTCGTGCGCCATCCACATCGCGAAGACGAATCCTAAATTCGTAAACTCGCGCCAGAGCACGGCCAGATCGTGAACGCGCAGATTCTCGCGCGGGAACGTCATCGCCGGGTCGCCGATGATGAGCGCGGCGTCGTGCGCGGCGAGCATCTCGCGCACGTCCGGCGAAGCGGGCGCGGTCGAGACTTCGCGCCCCACGAACTCGCGAAAGATGATCTGCACGAGTGCGGCTGAGGTG
>DASQDV010000817.1:0-4007 GCA_035633995.1 Pyrinomonadaceae bacterium
GTGGTGGTGGAGGCCGAATCTTCCCTGTCTTCCTTCGCCAGCAAGAGGCAACCCGCCGCCGCCGGCGCATACTCGCCGGGCAACTGCGCTACTTCCTCGTCGAAATTCTGAAAGTTGAAGTTGATGCCGACGCTCGCCGCGAGTTCCAGAATCAACTCGCGCGCCTCGGCCAACTCTTCGGGCGATGCGACTTCAACGATGCGCATTTCAAAGTGTGACGAGCAGACCGGCCAGAAGCGCGCCGCGCCGTGCGATGTCGCCCCGCAGGATGTGCTCGTGCGCCGCGTGCGCCCCGTCGCCCGCCACGCCCAGCCCGTCCAGCACGGTTGCGCCGACTGCCGCCGCGAAATTTCCATCCGACGCGCCGCCGACGCTCGCCTCGCCCAACTCGAAATCGAAACGCGAAGCGATCAGTCGCGCGTGCTCGTAAAGCGCGACGACCGCCTCGCTCCTTTCGAGTGGTGGCCGATTGATGTTGCCCTCAACCGAAAGTTTGACGCGCTCGTCGAACGGGCGCAGATTCAGGAACGTCTCTTCCACCCGCAGCGCGTCGCCCATCGTGCTGAAACGCACGTCAACTTCCGTCTGTGCTTCGGCTGCGACGACGTTTGAACGCGTCCCGCCTGAAACTACGCCCGCGTTGACCGTAATGCCGCGCGCCGCATCGTTCAACGCGTGCAGCCGCTCGATCTGTCGCGCGATTTCAAGGATCGCGCTCGCACCCTTCTCCGGGTCGAGCCCCGCGTGCGCGGCGATGCCTTCGGCGCGCACGGTGTATGAACTCGTCCCCTTGCGCGCGGTCTTCGCGCGCCCGCCCGGCGCTGAGGGTTCAAAGACGAGCACGTGTGCCGCCCGCCGCGCCTCCGCTTCCACGAGCGCGCGACCGCTCTGACTCCCGACTTCTTCGTCGCACGTCAGGAGAATGACCACCGGGCGAGTCGGTCGCAATTCGAGCGTCGCGCACGCGCGCAGCGCGTCGAGCGCGAGCGCGCAGTTGGCCTTCATATCGAAGATGCCCGGCCCATAGACGCGCCCGTCAGCTTCGCGCCAGGGTCGCGCCTCAATCGAGCCGCGCGGGTGCACCGTGTCCGTATGGCCGAGGATCAACGTCGTCGGCGCGTCCGTCGTCGTGCCGTCGTCGAAGGCGCGAATCCGCAAGTGCGTCCCGAATTGAGGGTCAGACTCGAAAGTGATGTCCGTTGCCGGATTAATAGCTCGCGCCGCCTCGGCCAGTAGCGAGACGACCGCGCGGTTGCCCTCCACATCGCCCGACGGCGATTCCGCTTCGACCAGCGCGCGCATGAACGACAACACCTCGCCCTCGCGCCGTTCAAAATATTCTCTCAGCGCGACCGCCGCGTCCTGTTTCAATTCTACCGGCATCCTGATTCCTATTATTAAACTTCTCGACGCAAATCCGAAACATTAAATCAATCCGCCTTGTAGGTCTCTTTCCTGACCGTCAAGTTATCAATGCGCTTGCGTTTAATTTCAAACCCGATGCCGTCGCCGTCCGGGACGGTGATCGTGCCGCGCGCCGAGACGGTGACGGGCGGCTCGATGATCTCCTCTTCCCAGTAGCGCGCGCTCGCTGAGACATCGCCGGGCAAAGTGAAGCCCGCGAGCGTCGCCATCGCGATGTTATGCGCGCGCCCGATTCCTGACTCCAACATGCCGCCGCACCAGACGGCGACGTTCCGCTCGCGACACACGCGTTCTACTTTCTGCGCCTCGCCGTGCCCGCCGACGCGCCCCAGTTTCACGTTGACGATGCGGCACGCGCCCATCTCTATCGCTTTGCGCGCGTCCTCGCTCGAACGAATTGATTCGTCAAGGCACACGGGCGTGGCAACCTTCTCCTGCAAACGCGCATGGTCAACCATGTCGTCGTAGGCGAGCGGTTGCTCGATCATCATCAAGTCGAATTTGTCCATCGCCTGAAACAGAGGCGCGTCGTCGAGCGTGTAAGCCGAGTTGGCATCAACCATCAACCCGATAGCGGGAAACTCGGCGCGGACGCGCTCGACTATGGCAGCGTCCCAGCCCGGTTTGATCTTGATTTTGATTCGCTGGTAGCCCGCGTTGACTTCGCGCGCGATCTTCTCAAGCAACGCTCCGGGCGAGTCCTGTATGCCGATAGAGACGCCGCACGCAATCTCTGTGCGCACGCCGCCGAGCAACTTCCAGAGCGGCATTCCGGCGCGGCGCGCTTCGATGTCCCAGCACGCCGTCTCAATTGCGGCCTTCGCCATGCGATTGCCCCGCACGGCTTTCATCAACCGCCAGACATCCGCCGCGCGTTCTATTTCGCGCCCGATTGTCATGGGGGCAAGATAATGTTTGACCACGCCCCACGCGCTCTCCGTCCACTCTTCGCTGTAGAAAGGCCCTTCCCCGGCGGTGCATTCGCCCCAGCCTTCCGTCCCTTCCGCGTCGAGCACGCGCGCGAGCAGGATTCTGCGTTCGGTCGTGCGTCCAAAACTTGTTTCGAAAAAATGTATCAGCGGCAGGCGAATTTCCCGCAATTCGATTGATGCGATCTTCACGCGTTCGGACTCCTTCGGCAAACCATTATGGACGGATTCCATCAGCTTTGCCAACAAGCAACAGGTGAAAAGAAAAAGACGGCCATCCCGGCCGTCTTTCTCATAACTATTGCGTTCCGCTTATTCAAGCGGAGACTTGCTCCGAGGTAATATCCGGCCCCAGATTCTCCGTCGTCACGGCGGCGTCTTCGCCCGCGAGCGCGGCGTGCAGCGTGTGCCACGAGAGGCTCGCGCATTTGACGCGCGCGGGAAACTCGCGCACGCCCGCGAAGATTTTCAGCCGTCCGAGATTATTCTCCGTCGCCTCTTCGTCGAGTTCGCCCGTCACCATCCGGTGAAATTCATCGAACAGCGACTCAACCTCGTCGCGCGTCTTGCCCTTCACGCTCTGCGTCATCATGCTCGCCGAGGCTTTCGAGATGGCGCAGCCCGAACCCTCAAAGCTGACATCGGCGATGCGCTCGTCTTCGAGTTGCATGTAGACGGTGAGTTGATCGCCGCAGAGCGGGTTGTACCCTTCGGCGTGGCGGTTGGCCGTCTCCAACTTGCGGAAGTTGCGCGGCTTCTTGTTGTGGTCAAGGATGACCTGCTGGTACAGTTCGCTGAGTTCCGACACTTTAACTAAACACCTCGATCACTTTCTCCACCGCGCCGACCAGCACGTCAACCTCCTCCTTCGTATTGTAGAAGGAGAATGAGGCGCGCGCCGTCGCCGGGATGTTGAAACGCTTCATCACCGGCTGCGCGCAATGATGACCCGCGCGGATGGCGATGCCCTCTTGATCCAGAATCGTCCCGACATCGTGCGGGTGCACGTCTTCGATGACGAACGAGAGCGCGCCCACCTTCTCACGCGCCGTGCCGACGATGCGGACGCCTTCGATGGCCGTAAGTTTTTCGGTCGCGTAGGCGAGCAACTCCTGCTCGTAGGCGTGCGCCGCCGCGCGGTCGAGACTGTTCAAATAATCTCTCGCCGCGCCGAGTCCGATCTGCGAGGCGATGGCGGGCGTGCCCGCTTCGAACTTGTTCGGCAAGCCCGCGTAGGTCGTCTTCTCGAACGTGACGGTGCGGATCATGTCGCCGCCGCCGAGAAAAGGGTTCATCCGCTCCAACCACTCTGCCTTGCCGTAGACGACGCCGCTGCCCGTCGGCGCAAACATCTTGTGGCCGGAGATGATGTAGAAATCCGCGTCCAAGTCCTGCACGTCGATTTTGAGATGCGGCGCACCCTGCGCCCCGTCGACGAGGACGGGCACGCCCTGCTTGTGCGCGCGCGCGACGATCTCTTTGATGGGATTGATCGTGCCGAGCGCGTTCGAGACGTGCATCACGCAGACCAGTTTCGTGCGCTCGTTCAAAAGCGCCTCGTATTCGTCGAGCAAAAGTTCGCCCGCGTCGTTCATCGGGATGACGCGCAGGCGCGCGCCCTTTTCTTCGCAGAGCATCTGCCAGGGGACGATG
>DASQDV010000818.1:0-5563 GCA_035633995.1 Pyrinomonadaceae bacterium
CGCTGGGTGATCGTGCCGCCGATGACGCCCACGTCGCCTTCGACGCGCCCTTCGACTACGACATCGCCGCCAAAAGCCATCACGCCATGCTTGACCGTCCCGCGCACGACGACCGAGTGACCCATCCCGAACACATCTCCCGCGCTCTCGCCTTCGATGATCATCGTCGTCGGGTCTTTCTCCGGCGAGAGCGTCGCCTGTTGCCGCGCGCAGACCGCGACTCCGGCGCACAACAGCGCGCAGAGGATCGCGAGCGGGCGCGAAAACGCGCGCTGGAGCATCACGAGCGTCACAAGCGTCGGGTGTGGTTGGAGGGTAAACGTATTCACATCTGTCATCGCGTGTTCGGGGCGACCAGCCAAAAGGGGTCAGACATGTTACGTAAAAGAAGGGCGCAGAGTTTTCGCGCGGGGCGTTTTTCTACGCTTAGTCGGGGAGCCGGGGAGTGCGGTGATAACTGCCGATGAGGCGAAAGAGCAGGACGACGGCGAGCGCGAGCGCGATATACATGCCGATTCTGAGCGCGCCCGGTTCGTTCGACAACTGCCCGCCGAGCACGCGCAGCATGAGGGCGATACCGGCCAACACTTCGCCTGCCGTGTGCGCGACCATGTCGAACAAGGTCGCCGCGACGCCCGCCGCCGCGCGCAGGGGCGTGAACAGTTCATCCCATGCCTGCCAGCCGAGCAGTGCGAACGAGAGCGCGAGGAGCGCCGCGACGAGCAGCGCGGCGCGTTTGCGTTCGGAGCGGCGGCGCACGCTGCTCATGTCCGATTGCGCGCGCGCCTTGACGACCTGCGTGAAATTTGCGGGGAGTTGCATTTGCCGCTGCGCGTCGCCGAAGGCCACGTCGAGGACGCAGAGCAGACGGCGCTGTTCGCGCAGAGCGTCGGCGCAAGGGGCACAGGCGCGTGCGTGTTGCTCGAAGCGCGCGGCGGCTTGCGCGTCCAACTCGCCGTCGAGATACGCGGCCACGTCGCGCGGGCACGCCCCCGTCTCCACCGTCTCTCCTGCGGCGGTCGCTATCGTTTTCAGGGCTTCGATTGTTCGCGCCTGGTCGCTCACTCCTCGTTCGCCCTCCTAAATGCCCGTGATGCCGCGCTCGATGAGCGGCGAGCGCATCGCCTCGCGCGCGCGAAAGATGCGATTCTTGACCGTGCCGAGCGGAAGGCCGGTCACCTCCGCGATCTCGTCGTAGCTGAGATCGTGCGCGTGGCGCAAGACGATCAACTCGCGGTAACTTGCCGGAAGCGACTGGATAACATCCTCGATCTCTGCGCGTCGCTCGGCGCGCACGCTCTCCTCTTCGGGCGTCGGCGCACCACTCGCAAAAGGCTTTTCATAGGTGTCGCCTTCGGGCGTCGCCACTTCGAGTTCCTGCTCGCGCGTCGAATGCCGCCGCAGGTGGTCAATGGCCGTGTTGTGCGCGATGCGATAAATCCAGGTGGAGAATTTGTATTCGGGGCGATAGCGCGCAAGCGAACCGTAGACTTTGATGAACACTTCCTGAGTCAGGTCTAGCGCCGACTCGTAGTTGCCTGTCATGCGATAGACGTAGGAGACGAGCGGGCGCTGGTAGCGGCGCACGAGTTCCTCGAAGCTGTCGTCGCGCCCGTTGATGGCGCGCGTCACCAACTCGCAATCGGCCAGTCCTGCAAACTTCTGAATAGTGGGGGAAGCTGCGCTCATAAATCTCTCGGTCTGAAGCGTCTTTACGTTAGCACAAAAGCGAAAGTTTCAGGAACCGGGCGGTTTACAGCACGATTTGAGACCCGGCCTCCGTTACAGGGAGTGTTTTGTGCAAAACGCACGCAAATCTGCGGGCGAGCGTAGGTGGAAGACCCGTTTCGTCGCGGCGTATTTTTCGATCATCCTCCGGTTCGTCGGCGTGAAGTTTTTATGTACCCACCACATGAATTTGGCGACCGCGAAGCTCTGGCGGACGAGCGGGGTGTTTTCGGGGAAGCCGACGGGCGTGCGCAAAGGACTCAGGAAATTTCTACGCGCCGTCCACCAGTAATGACGCCAGATTGGAAGGTCTATGAGGATGATGGTGTCGGCGGCTTCGAGGCGGCGCAGGTACGCCGGGTAGGTGCCGAAGCCGTCAATGATCCAACTGTCACGCGCGAGAATCTCGTCGTGGCGACGCTCGAACTCCTCGTCGGGGACGGGCGCGCCGCCCGGCTTCCATTGAAGCTGGTCAACCGGGTAGAGCGGGATGCCCCTCGCTTTCGAGAGCCTCACGCCGAGCGTTGACTTCCCTCCCCCGGCGTTGCCGAGCAAAGCCACTTTCCTCATTCACCAACGTTCCTGCTCAAGCCCACGCGGCGAGGGCGGCGAGTCCGGCGGGGGCGTGGTTGACTAATAGTGGTACCTGCACGCCGGAATCCTGATCTTTTCTTCCGTGACCTGATAAACGAGACGGTGTTCTTGATCTACTCGACGCGACCAGCAGCCCTTGAGTTCGTGCCTTAACGGTTCCGGCTTTCCGATGCCTTTGAACGGGTCGCGCTGCACATCTTTGATCAAGGCGACGATACGCAACGCCTTATTACGATCCTGCTCGATCCACCAGGCCAAATCTTCAAAAGCAGCCGGATCAAATTCCAAGCTTTTCACAGGCTTCCTCGAAGGGGATTCCGTCCGAGCGTTCTTTCGCTTCCAGGAGGCGACGTTTCATGTTCTCGCTTTTCAGCAAATAGGCCGTCTCTTTTTCGGATTCAATTTCACGCCACAGTTCGATTGGAATGATCACCCCGATGGGGTTGCCGCTTTCATCCGACACATATTGTATTTCCGTCATCGCACAAACCTCTCCAGCGCCAGCGATATAACGAGAATGTATCAAACCAGATATGGTTACACAACGAGCCGACGGATAAGCTTGCGCAAGCTGAAATTTCTGCGACGAGCGACCGCAACTCCGCCTGCTCAAGCCCACGCGAGGGCGGCGAGTCCGGCGGGGGCGGCGATTTGATCGAAGTCGAGTTCGGCGGAAGGGAGCACGAGGCGCACGTCTGCGGCGGTGACGAGACGCGGGTGCGTGTTGAGCGTCTCTTCGATGATCGCGCTCGCCTCTTTGTGCTCGATGCCGTCTCCGGCGAGGAACATCCGCCCGATGGTGTCAACCGGAGGCGCATCTTCGGCGTCGAGCGAGGGCGTCTGCACGCGGTCGCGGTAGAAAAGGAGGAAGCGATAGAGTTCGTCCACGCGGTCTTCGGCATCGCAGACGATGCTGCGCACAAGGAGCGGTTGGGAGTTGCGCAGGAGCACGGCGGTGAACCCGTCGTGGTGCGTGCTGACGAGCAGAGCGTCGGAGGCCACACGGCCTTCGTCTTTCATCAGCCAGTTCGCCTCGCCCATGTGGCGCGGCACGATCAACCCGGCGTGCCAGCCGAGCGCAGCGAACGTTTCTTCGTATTCGGCGAGCACCGTGCGGCGCACCGCCGTCGCAAGATAGCGCGCGCGCCCCTGCGCGTCCGGGCGCAGGCTCCGGCGCGCGACGCGCAATTCTTCGACCGGCGTGCCGAATCCGCGTTCGGTCTTCCAGCGCAGCATCTCTTCGGTCTCGGAGCGCGAAGACGCCCCGCCCTCCATCGTGAGAATGGTCGTGCGCGTCGCCGCCTCCGGCAGCGCCACCGACCAACGCTTGCGCTTCTGCATCCCGGTGCTCGTCGCGAGTCCCTGCAAGACGGCGGCCAACTCCTGAGCGTCGGCCACGTTCGCCTCGTCGAACGAGGGCATCACCAATCCTTCCGCGAGCGGCACGTAACCGGCGCGGCGCACGAGCAGCGTGCGGTCGCGCCTGCGCTCCAAAGAGACGAGCGCCGCGCCCTCGCCCGACAACCCCACCGCCGCCGAAGGCAGACGCGGCTTAATTAACCTTGAGAAAGAGTTCATAAGAAAACAGTGACACGTGGCAAGCGACTAGTGACAAGACGGAAGACAAGTCCGTTGCTTTAACTTGTCACCCGTCATTCGTCACCGGTCACCGTCGTTCTACCATTCGCTGTAGGGCGTGCCTTCGCTTGAGAGATCAGCGGAGGAACTGCGCACGTCCACGACGCCCTGCCCGCCTTCCGCCGAATTCGAGTCTTCTCCCATGACGACGTTCCAGTCTTTCTGCCCCGTGATCGGATCGACGGGAACTTCGCGCAGGTAGCCGGAAGTCGAGAGGTCTTCGAGCGACTGCGGGAGTTTCCCCTTGTCGGCGGCGTACTGGTCGAGGAGTTTTCGCATCTGCGCCAGATCGTCTTTCAGCACCGACTCGCGCGCCTGCAAGACCGTCTTCTGGTATTGCGGCAGCACGATGATGGCGAGAATGATGATGATCGAGATGACGATCATCAACTCAAGCAGGGTGAAACCTGCCGAGCGCAGCGACGACGCCGACCCGGCGCGCGAAAGCACTGCGGCGCGGCGACGGCGCAAGCCTGTGAGCAGCGAGCAGTGAGCAGTGAGCGGCGCGTCTTCACGGCGTTCACCGTTCTTCCTACTGCTCAATGCTCGCTGCTCGCTGCTCACTGTTGTTTCCATTTTACCAGTCACTGTATTTCTGCCCGTTGAGCGCGGTGTCCTGCGATTTCGAGTACACGTCGAAGACGTTTTCGCCGCCCCATGAATCCGTGTCCGGCGAATCGTAGCAGGAGCGCATGCCCCACTCGGCCTTGCCCGTCATCGGATCGACCGGAATCTTACGCAGGTAAACCTTCTTCTTGAAGGCGAGCGGCGATTGCTGATCCAGCAAGTTCTTGTTGATGTCCGTGCCGCCCAACTGCTGCACGCGCGGCATGACGCTCACGCCCTCAACCAGGGTTTCCAGTTTCGGCGGGTAGCGGTCGGGGTTGTCAACGCCGAATAGAGTCTTATCGGCAATCGCCACCTTGCTGCGCGGGTCGGGCGCGACGGCCTGCTGCTGGCCGGGCTGGCCGGGCTGTCCCGGCTGCGGCACCTGCTGCTGCGGCTGCCCCGGCTGTGGCGCGTCGAGGTAAGGACTGTTCAAGGCGTCGCGGTGAAACTCCTTGATCGCCTCGCGCATCTCGCGCAGGGACTCGCGCAGTTGTTGTTCGCGCTGCCGCTTGACGGCGGTTTTGACCATCGGGATGACGCCCATCGAGAGCACCGCCAAGACCGTCATGGTGATGACGAGTTCGATGAGCGTCCAGCCGCCTTGAGAGCGGCGCGGCGCAAGGGCGAACGCGTGCGCAGGCCACGCGCCGTCGAGGCGTCTACGGCGTCTGCCTTTCACCTTTGCCCCTTCACCCTGTCTCATGCTGTGCCTGCCCTTCGCCTTGCGCCGCTTACTGCTTGACCGTCAGGCGCGTGTTCGCCAGTTGCGTCGCCACGTTCTGCCCGCTGACGGACATGAGATGGACGCCGGACTGGTCGAGCGTGACATCGCTCGCGCCCGCGCCGACGGCTTCGATTTCGACAAAGAGCAGCACGCCCATGCCGCTGATCGGCATGCTCGCAGCGGGCGCGATGAGCGCGAGCAGCGAACCGCGCGCATCAATCGAAGGCGTGATCGAAGGCGACGCCGCTTTCGACTCGCCGAAGAGGCTGC
>DASQDV010000819.1:0-7030 GCA_035633995.1 Pyrinomonadaceae bacterium
CGCGCGTTGATGATCGCTTCGGGCAGACCCGTCGAGCGCTTGGCCTGTTCGAGTCGCTGCGGGTAGGGCTTGGTGTCAACGAAGTTGAGCGGATCGTGCGAGATGACTTCGGCGTCGAGTTCTTCGTAGTCGGCGTCGTCGTAGAGGATGGCGAGGCGTTCGCGCGCGCCGATGCGAAAATGGTGGCCGCAGGGCGGGCAGACTTGCAGCGATTCTTCGAGGTCTTTCTTGAAAAGCGCGGCGTCGCACTCGGGACACTTGCGGAAGACGCCTTCGGTCTTGACGACGCGCTCGTCCGCCGGAACTGCTTCGATCTTCTGTCCCTTTTTACGGAACCATGTCATAGGCGCAAAGTATAAACGAAGTGGGGCGGACTGTCAGTTGTCAGTGGTCAGTTGTCCGTTGTATGTGCCCGGATAGCTCAATCCCTAAAGATTGAGACTCAAGCCGGATTACACGAAAACAACGGACAACTGACAACGGACAGCTTTTCTATCTTTCCGCGTTCAGCGTGCCCCGGATAAGCGAGGGCGGCAGTTGCCCGGTCGGCGTGTTGCCGCTCGTGACAGCCGGTTTATCCGCTGCGGTCGCCGACGCGGAGCCGTTGTTGCCGTTCGAGCGATTCTCCACCGCCTCGACGAGCAGCGCGACGATCTGGCGTTCGGCCTCGTCCCACTCGCCCGTGAGCGTGCAACCGGCTGCGTTGCGATGGCCGCCGCCGCCGAACCGCTCGGCGATGCGCGCCACGTTCACGTCGCCCTTCGAGCGCAAACTCGTGCGGTAGACGCCCGGCGCGGTCTCCTTCAAAAAGGCGCACGCCTCGACTTCGCCGACGCTCATCGGGTAGTTGACGAAACCGTCCGAATCTTCGTCCGAAGCTCCGGCGCGCTCCTGCATCTCCAAAGTCTGCCGCAGGCAGGCCACACGCCCCGTCTCGTCGTGGCGCGCGGTCGGGAGCACCTGGCTCAGGAGTTCGAGTTTGCTCCAGGGGTAATTGTTGAAGACGGCTTGCGACACCTTCGCCGGTTTGACGCCCGCGCGCAGCAGTTCGGAGGCGACCTTGAAGGTGCGCTCCGTCGTGTTCGAGTAGTGAAACGATCCAGTGTCGGTGACGAGCGCGGTGTAGACGCACTCGGCGATCTCTTTCGACGGGCGCACGCCGATGGCCTTGCACAAATTGTAGATCATCTCGCCCACAGCCGAAGCGGTCGAGTCGATCCAGTTGATCGTGCCGAAAGGGGAAGTCGTCGCGTGGTGATCTATGTTGACGACGAATTGCTTGTCGAGATCGGCGAGGCCGGGACGCGTGATGTCCGAGCATTCGATGACGAAGACCGCGTCGTACTGTTTATCGACGGCGGGCGTGACGCGGACGGTTTCCGCGCCGGGGAGTTTGCGGTAGGAGTGCGGGACGGGGTCGCGCATGATGACTTCCGGGTCTTTGCCGAGCGCCTTGAGCAGCCAGTAAAGACCGAGTGACGACCCCAGACCATCTCCGTCGGGACGAATATGCGAGGTGATGGCGAAGCGACGCTTCGCCTCAATAAGTTCCACGACTTGAACAAGCATGGTTATAAAAAAACGATGCACGCGCCGCAATGATGAACGATGAATTGAAAGCAAGTGCTTCTTATTCATCGTTCATCGTTGCCGCGCGTTCATCGTTCGCTTTCTCCTCTCCGGTTTCCGCGCCGTTCTGGTCGGCGTCGCGCGGTGGTTCGTGTTCGAGTGTTCTCAGAATCTCGTCCACGCGCGCGGCCTTTTCTTCGACGGTGTCGCGGATGAAATGTATTTCGGGCGCGTGCCGCAAATTGAGATTGACGGCGAGTTGGCGGCGCACGTAGGGCGCGGCCTTGCGCAACGCTTTGAGCGCGGTCAAAGCCTCTTCGTCCGTGCCGCTCACGGTGACGAAGACGCGCGCCTCGCGCAGGTTGCCGGACATGCGCACCTCCGTCACCGTGACCATCGCCACGCGCGGATCGTCCAACTCGTAGCCGACGATCTGCGCGATCTCCTCGCGCACGTGTTCGGCAACTTTCTCTGGCCTACGCATAAAAAGCCGTCCGTTGTCCGTCGTCAGTAGTCAGTTGTTAAATCCACATCTTTAGCAACCTGTGTGATGGTCACTAAACAACGGACAACTGACTGCTGACAACGGACAGCTTTACAGTTCGGTGGCCGCCACCTTCTCGACGATGTACGCTTCGATCTGGTCGCCGACTTTTACGTCGTTGAAGTTTTCGAGCGAGATGCCGCACTCGAAGCCTTCGCGGACTTCGCCCACGTCGTCCTTGAAGCGACGCAGAGAGCCGATGCCGCCTTCCCATGCGACGACGCCGTCGCGGATGAGGCGCGCGCGCGAGTTGCGGCGGATCGTGCCGTCGATGACCATGCAGCCCGCGACCGTGCCTGCGCGCGGCACTTTGAACACGTCGCGCACTTCGGCCTTGCCGAGTATCTTCTCCGACTCGATGGCTTCGAGCATGCCGATCATCGCCGCGCGTATCTCTTCCTCGACCTTGTAGATGATCGAGTGGAGGCGTATGTCAACGTGTTCGAGTTTCGCCAACTCCGCCGCGCGCACTTCCGGGCGCACGTTGAAGCCGATGATGACGACCGCCGAATTGGATGCGCCCGCCTGCGTCGCGGAGGCGAGCAACACGTCCGACTCCGTGATCGCGCCGACGCCGGAGCGTATGACGGAGACTTTCACGGCCTCGGTCGAGAGTTTCGTCAAAGTGCTCTTTAAGACTTCGACCGAGCCTTGCACGTCGGCCTTGAGGATGACGCGCAGTTCTTTGACTTCCTTTTCGCCGAGCGCTTCGATGCCGCGCTTCGTCGTCTGGAGAAGCGTGTTCTGGCGCGTCACCATCTGGCGGTGCTCCGAGATGCTCTGCGCGCGCGTGATGTCGTCAACCACCTGGAACGATTCGCCCGCCTGCGGCACCCCTTGCAGGCCGAGCACTTCGACCGGCGTGGCCGGCCCCGCTTCGGTGATGCTCGCGCCCTTGTCGTCAAACATCGCGCGCACCTTGCCGAAGACCTGACCGGCGATGAACGGGTCGTGCACCCTGAGCGTCCCCTGTTGGACGAGGACGGTGGCGACCGAGCCGCGACCGCGATCAAGTTTTGCTTCGAGCACGACGCCGGAGGCGCGTCTGGTCGGGCTGGCGCGCAGGTTGAGAATGTCGGTCGTCAGGAGAATTGTTTCGAGCAGCGTGTCGAGGTTCTGGCGCTGCTTGGCGGAGACTTCGACCATCTCCACGTCGCCGCCCCACTCGACGGCTTGCAGGCCGTGACCGGCCAACTCCTGCCGCACGCGCTGCGGGTTGGCATCGGGTCGGTCAACCTTGTTGATGGCGACGATGATCGGCACGCCCGCCGCGCGCGAGTGCTCGATGGCCTCGATGGTTTGCGGCATGACGCCGTCGTCAGCCGCAACGACGAGCACGACCACGTCGGTCGCCTTCGCGCCGCGCGCGCGCATCATCGTGAACGCCTCGTGGCCGGGCGTGTCTAAAAAGACGACGCGGCGCATCTCCGCAGGGTTGTCGGGATTTTTCACCTGCACGCTGTACGCGCCGATGTGCTGCGTGATGCCGCCCGCCTCGCCCGCCGCGACATCCGTTGCGCGGATGCCGTCGAGCAGCGAGGTCTTGCCGTGATCGACGTGACCCATGACGGTGACGACGGGCGCACGCGTCAACTCCACGTCGTCCGCGCCCGTCTCGATCAACTCCTCGAACTCCTCTTCGACCTGCATCTCTTCGAACGGCACGAAGGTCACTTCGTAGCCGAAGCGCTGGCCGAGGTCTACGGCCACCTTGTTATCGAGCGGCTGGTTGATCGTGGCGAAGACGCCGCGCTGCAACAGCAGCGTCACCACGTCCTTCGGCTTGATGCCCAGTTTTTCCGCAAACTCTTTGACGGTCGAACCTTCTACGAGGCGCGCGGTCTTCAGCGTCCCGACGGCGCTGCCGCCCGTGCCGACGTTGAGCGAACCGGCGATGCGTTCTTCGAGCGTGAGCGCTTTGGGCGGCGCGACGAAGTCGCGGTCGAAGCGCCCGCCGCGTCCTTTGAAGCCGCCGCGCGCGTCGCCCGCCGGGCCGCTCCGGCCACGCGCGCCGGAGCGCGAACGCGGGCGGCGCGCATCTGCGGGCGGCGTGTAGACGGTCTGCGGGTTCGCGCTTTCGCCGGGCGTGCCGGTGGCGCGCTGGACGTTGCCGCCGCCGCGCGCGCGTTCCGCTTCACGACCGCGACGGTCGCGTTCGCGCGGAGTCGGTTGCGCTGGCGGAGCGGGCGGCGCGGCGACGCGTTCGCCCGGCTTGACGCCCTGATTGAGAGCTTCCGCGCTCAGGCGCAAAACTTTGACCTGCTTGGAAGGCGGTGCGGCGGCGACGGGCGGCGGCGCGATGATTGTGCCCGGCGCGACGGGCGAGAGCGGCGCTTCGCCGATTTGTTCGACCGGCGCGGAGGCTTGCTGCACGTCGCTTGCGCCGAGTTGCACGGGGCCGGGCGCGTCCGGTTGCTGCTGCGCCGTAGTCGTCTCGGAGACGGGCGCGCCGGTGATGGATTGTTCGACGGGTGCGGGAGCTTCGAGTGCGGGTGCCGCCGCGCCCTGCTGCTGCTGCTGTTGCTGCGGCTCCGGTTGCTCGACGCGCGCCGCCGGTGCGAGCGGTTTCTTGACGAGCCGCGCGATGGCGGGTTTCGCAGCCGTCGCAGACTGATCGACGGCGGGTGCCGCCGCGCTCGCGTCCGCGCCGTTCTGGTTCAGGGCGGCGGGCGGCGTCTGTTCGGTCGCAATCGTCGGCGCGACCGAAGCGTGGATGTCTTCCGTCGTCTCGCCCGGCTCGCCTTCGGCGACGGCGGGGGCGTGCGCTTTTTTGACGACGCGAATGGCGCGCGGCGCGACCGTCTCTTTCTTCGGGAAATACTTGTTGCGAATCTTCTCCGCCAGCTCTTTTGAGACGGTGTTTGAAGGCACACTCACGTCAACGCCCTCGCGGCGCACCTCTTCGATGAGACGCTTCGATTCGAGCTTGAGTTCCTTGGCGAGATCGTAAATACGAACTTTGGACTGAACGGTCATGCACTTCCTTCTCGACGCTTTGGTAGAACGGCGTCGCGCGCTTAAAGGTTGAAGGACTCTCGATCCTTACAGCCACCTCAAACGGCGCGCGACGCTGTCAAAGCGCCGGGACACGTGCCGCGTGAGGCCGTCTAAGGCGAGTTGCCACAGGCCGCGCCGCCCGCAAGAGCGACGCGCCCGCAGCGGTTATTCCGCGCTGCCCGAAGCATCTTTCTGCTCGTCGTCGGCAACGTCTTTTTCGTCGTTCGTCTCGACCCGGTATTCGGGCGCGGGCGCGGACGAAATCTGCACTTCCGGCGCTGAGGCTTCCGACGCCGAAACCAGCGGCGTGATGGGCGAATCGTCCTCGACCGGCGGCTCGCCTTCGTCGGCGGCCTCTTCTTCGGCAACCAGAGCCGCGTCGGTCGAAGTCATATCGGCGGCGGGCGTGATGGTGTCTGCGCGCAAGTCGCGCCCAGCCTCCTGCAACACCAACTCGTCCACGGACATCTCTTCAACTTCCGTCGAAGCGACCGGGTCGGCAGACTCGGCGGCGAGCACATCCGGCTCGGCCTGAAACGGCGTGCCGCCGCGCACGGCCTCGTCGTAACCTTCCGCGATCATCGCCTCGGAAGGTTCGACTTCGCCCGGATCAATTGTCGGGTCGAGTTCTGCGGAAACCGCGTGCTGCTCCTCGATGGTCACGCTCTCAACGGCAGCAGCAACTTCTCCGTCCACAGCCGCCGCATCGCTCGCCGCGCCTTCGGCTTGCCCGCCGCCATCTTCGCCGTCGCCGCCGTCGTCGCCGCTACCGGCACCGGCCGCAGCGGGCGCGCTATCGGCAGCGTCCGTCTCTTCGTCGCTCGCTTCGCCCACGCCCTCCTGCTTGCTGCGCTCGCGCGCGGCGACGACGCGTTGCGCCGAATCGAGAATGGCCTGCGCTTCGTCGAGCGAGATGTCGAGGTACTCCGTCAGGTCGTCGAGCGACGTACCGGCGAGCGTGTCTATGTCTTCGATGCCGCGCTCGGCAAGTGCGGCGGTCGTCGCCGCGTTCACGCCTTCGAGCGCGGTCAGGGGAACTGCGCCGCCCGAAGCGATGAGCGCGCCCATCTGTTCGGCAACTTCCTTCTTGAGTTCCTCTTCGCTGCGGATGTCTATGTTCCAGCCGACGAGTTTCGTCGCCAGCCTCACGTTCTGCCCGCGCTTGCCGATGGCTAAGCTTAGTTGATCCTCGTTGACGATCACTTCCATCTGCCTGCGCTCGATGTCTGTGATGCGCACCTGGTTCACTTTCGCGGGCGACAAAGCATTGGCCGCAAACACCGAAGGCTCGTCCGACCACTCGATGATGTCGATCTTCTCGCCGCGCAACTCCCTGATGATCGCCTGCACGCGCGACCCCTTCATGCCGACGCACGCGCCCACCGGGTCAACGTCGCGCTCGTTCGAGGCGACGGCGATCTTGGCGCGTTCGCCCGGCTCGCGCACGGCGGATTTGATCACGACCGTCTCGTCGTAAATCTCCGGCACTTCCATCTCGAACAGGCGGCGCAGGAGTTCGGGGCTGGTGCGCGAGACTTCCACCTGCGGCCCTTTCGCTTCCTTCGCCACGTCGTTGATCACGACGCGGATGCGCTCGCCCTGTCCCCATTGCTCGCCGCGCGACTGTTCCTTGCGGTAGAGAATGGCCTCGACCGTGCCGAGGTCAACGATGATGTCGCCGCGCTCGAAGCGTTTGACATAGCCGTTGACGAGGTCGCCGACCTTGTCTATGTATTGCTCGTAGACGTTGGCGCGCACGGCGTCGCGCACTTTCTGGAAAAGAATCTGCTTGGCGGTCTGCGCCGCGATGCGCCCCATCTCCTCCATCGGCAGGGGCAGTTGCAGTTCGTCGCCTACGTCCACTTCGTCGCCCGCCATCTCGCGCGCTTCTTCGAGCGACAACTCTCTGGCGGGGTTGGT
>DASQDV010000820.1:0-2198 GCA_035633995.1 Pyrinomonadaceae bacterium
GCGCCCGACTTCACGGTGGACGAGTTCAAAGTTGACGGCAAGCCCTACCGCGTGATGGTTCATTCGTTCGGCGACGAAAAAAATCAGCGCCCCGTGCTCGTCGAGCAGATCGAGCGCGTCGTGCGCGCCGAAGTCGCTTTGATGGGCACGCCTGATTTCGAGGGCTACCTGTTTATGATGCACTTCGACCCGACCGCGCCGCGCGGCGACGGCATGGAGCATCTCGCCTCCACGCAGATCGTCACCACCCGCGTGCTCGGCGATACGGGCGTCGTCGAAGATGCGCTCGACACGGCGGCGCACGAGTTCTTCCACGTCTGGAACGTCAAGCGCCTGCGCCCGGTCGAACTCGGCCCCTGGGATTTCACGCGCCCCGTCAACACGCGCAGCCTCTGGATCGCCGAAGGCCTGACGAACTACTACGGCGGGCTGTTGCAGCGACGCGCCGGAGTCCTCAACGACGAGCGATACTTTCGCTTTCTGGCCGGGGCTATCGGCTCGGTCGAGAACGCGCCCGGCAATCCCCTGATCAGCGCGGAAGACGCCTCGCTCATCGCCTCTTTCATAGACCGCACGCCGCACTACCAACGCACGAACCTCGCCGCCACGACCGTCAGCTACTACAGCAAAGGCGAAGTGATCGGCATCGTGCTCGACCTGTTGATTCGCGGGCGGACGCGCGGGCGCGCTTCGCTCGACGACGTGATGCGGCGCATGTACGAAGAGTTTTACCTGAACAGCCCGCAGACGACCTATTACCTGCGCGGGCGCGGCTACACGGGCGCGGATTTCCAGCGCGTCGCGACGCAGGTGGCGGGCGGCGAAGACCTCTCAGGCTTCTTCGCGCGCCACGTCGCGGGCGTCGAGCCTCTGCCCTACGAAGAGGCGTTCGCACACGTCGGCCTCAGATTGATCAGGACTCCCGCGAAGACCAACGCGACGACGACGCAACAGCCGGGCGCGACGCAGACGCCGCCGCGCACGCGCTACGACTTCCGCCTTGAAGAGATCAAAGACGCTCCCGCGGAAGCACGCGCGCTTCGCGCCGCCTGGTTGAAGGGCTGAAACTTTAACCGCCGGATAAAATTATAGGGGCAGACAAAACTTCCGCACGCGTTGTCGGTAAGCGCGCGTGCGGAAGTTTTGTCTGCCCCTGTAAATTATCGCAACGGCCTTAACTTTTAGTCAGGCGCTCTTTATCTGAAACTTCGATGCCCGCGTCGCACGTCTCGTTCTTGAAGGGGCGGCGCGAAGACTTCGACGGGCGTGGGCGCGATCTCGAAAGTCACGGGCAGTCGTCCGACGAGTTCGCCGTCAACTTGCATGCGCGCCCCTCCGGTCGCGCGAGCGCGCGTCGCACGCACGTAGCTGACGAACGGCGTCTCGTGCCGTGCGCCGTTTCGCCGCAAGCCGTGTGCGAGCAGTTGGAGAAAGCGCAGGCGACTGTGCGAGTTGACGATGCAGATTTCGAATTCGGGCACGTCGAGTCGCGCGCCGGGCGTGACGCTGATGTCGCCGCCGTAGTGCGCGGCGCGGCCAAAGGCGGCGAAGGTGGCCGGATAGCTTCGTCCTTCGATCTCGACCGTGAAGGGCACGGGTTGCCAGCGCACGAGATGGCCGAGTCCCGACACCCAGAACGCGCCCTCGCCCACGCGCCGCTTGAGACGCGGGCGCACGCGCTCCACGACCGAAGCGTCCAGCCCGATGCCCGCCATCAGGAAGAAATAACGCCGCTCGCCGCTTTCCTCTTCCGTCGCGCAGCCCGCGTAGATGGCGCGCGTCTCGCCGCGCGCGATCACATCTGCCGCTCCCTCGGCGTCGAACGGCAGACGCAGTTCACGCGCCAGCACATTCGCCGTGCCCGCAGGCCAGATGCCGAGCCGCACCTGCGTTCCGATGAGACCCTGCAACGCCTCGTTGATCGTGCCGTCGCCGCCCGAGACGACGACCTCTCCTATGCCATCGCGTGCCGCCTCCGACGCCAGCCGCGTCGCATCGCCCGGCGCACGCGTCTCAGCGACTTTCACTTCAATTCCGCGCGCTGTGAGCAACTCGCCAAAACGCTTGACCTGAGCCGCGCGCCGAAGCCCGCCGCGCCCCGCGTTCGGATTCGAGATCAATCTTAAAATTCGTCTCTGCGTCGTCATCGCCTGTCCGAACTTGCAAACGCGGTGCCGCACGTTTTCGCCGCCGCCACT
>DASQDV010000821.1:0-1862 GCA_035633995.1 Pyrinomonadaceae bacterium
GCGCGAAAGTCAGGATGCGCGACTCGTCGGAATTTCTGAGCCACGCGGTCGAGCCGCGCCGCAGCGCCGCGCTCTCGCGCCGCAGCGCGATGATCTGTTTGTAGAAGCGCGGGTACTCCGGTCGTCGCTCGGCGATCTGCCAGAAGATCGGAAGCCGCTCGAACAGCGCGGGCGCGCCCGACTCGGTCGTGTCGCCCGCCTCCATGCCGTTGTAGAGCATCGGCACGCCGTCCAGCGTGAAGACGAACGCGGAGGCGGCGAGCGCGGCGCGTTCGCCGAAGCGCGCGATGGCGCGGCGCTCGTCGTGATTGTCGGAGAAGCGCATGTGCAGAGAGCCGCGCGGCCACTTCGCGTGCTCCTCTTCCCACGCGGCGCGCAAGTTTGTCGCAGGCGCTTGCCCCATCAACACCTCCGTCAGCGCGCTATGCACCGGCCACGAGTAATCCACGTCGAATGCCTTGACCATCAACTCAGGCTCGTGCCATTCGGCGAGCATGAGGATGTCCGGCTTAACGCGTTCGAGTTCCGTGCGCGCGTGTTCCCAGAAATCCGTCGGCACCATGCCCGCCACATCGCAGCGAAAACCGTCGAGGTCGTATTCGCTGAGCCAGAACTTGAGCATGTCGGTCATGTAGGTGCGAAGCTCGGCGTTGTCGTAGTTGAGGTCGGCCACGTCCGCCCAGTCGGCGACGGGCGGGATGATCTTGCCCGAAGCGTCGCGCGTGTAGAAGGCAGGCGTCTTCATCATCACGCTGTCCCAGGCCGTGTGGTTGGCGACGATGTCAATGATCACTTTCATCCCGCGCCGGTGCGCTTCGGCGACGAGCCGTTTGAGGTCTGCCGGCGTGCCGTAGTCCGGGTTGACGGCGTAGAAGTCGCGCACGGCGTAGGGGCTGCCGAGGGTGCCCTTCGCGCGCTCGCGCCCGACCGGATGGATCGGCATCAACCACAGAATGTTGACACCGAGTTCTTGCAGGCGATCAAGCCCGGCTGTGATGCCTGCGAAGTTTCCCTGCGGCGAGAAGGCGCGCGGGAAGATTTCGTAGATTACGCCGTCGCGCACCCACGCGCGCACGTCGCGCGCCGCCTCTTTCGAATAATCGCGCACACGCTTTTCCTGCGCGAACCCGGCGCTTGCCAGTTGTGTCAATAGACTAGCGCTCACTAAACCCCCCATGATTATTTGCCACGTCCGTTTTCTCACAAATCACTCCTAACCTTGAACCGCGACGCGCCGACGAGCCGCCACTTTCGCGCTCATCCCTTGCCGCCCAGACGCGCATCGTCAATCACGCCCGTGCTCGGCACGGGCTGCACAGACCCGACGGGGATGAGCGGTTCGCGCTCGTCGCCCCGGATGACCGCCGCTTCGGGTACATGGTCGGACACGTCGCGCACGAACGCGACGAGCGCCGCCGCGATCAACAGAAAGGCGCCGCCCGCCATCACCATAAAGAGCGGCGCGGTCGTGCTGTTCTCGCCGAAGATGGCGCGGATGATGCGCCCGAAGAAAAGCGAGGCGACGATTTCGGGCAGCACGATGAAGAAATTGAAGATGCCCATGTAGACGCCCATGCGTGCGGCGGGCAGCGCGCCCGAAAGTATCGCGTAGGGCATCGAGAGGATCGAAGCCCACGCGATGCCGACGCCGATCATCGTCAACAGCAGCGCGTACTTATCCCGTATGAAGTAGACCGAGAGCAACCCCAGACCGCCGCAGACGAGCGCGAGGGCGTGCACCTTCTTGCGGCTCGTGGCGGCGGCGAGTTTCGGCAGCAGGAAGGCGACGGCGAAGCAGACGATGGAATAGATGGCGAAGGCGTTGCCGCCCCACTCCTGCCCCAAAGCGAAGCGCGGGTCGT
>DASQDV010000822.1:0-7900 GCA_035633995.1 Pyrinomonadaceae bacterium
ATCAAGTATCAATCTTGAGCGTTGCTGGACTGAGATTGAGACATCTGCTAAGTTCCTTTGCAGGCTCCCGTAGCTCAGCTGTATAGAGCGTCCGCCTCCTAAGCGGAAGGTCGCGCGTTAGAATCGCGCCGGGAGCACCAGTTTTTCGCCCGCCTTTGTTGGATCAACTAACGTGAAAATTGTCCGCTTATTCTTTGCCGCCGCCGCTGCTTGCGCCGATGTGTGAGACGGCGGAGGCGGAGAGGAAGCCGAGCAGCGAGCCGAGCACGATGTTGAAGGACTGCTGGCCGAGCGCCTCTTTTTTCTTGTGCTCGGCGGCCTCGTCTTTGAGCACGTCGATGATGAAGGCTTTCGAGGCTTCGTCCGTGACGGAGACGGCGTAGGAATCAACCGAACGGTTCAAGGCCGGATTCACGTCGCGGTTGAAGAAGGCGATGTAGCCCGTGCCGACGAACAGCGCGAGATAGACGGCGAGGATCGCCCACCACAGACGGCTTCGCGTGCTGACGTTCATCTCCGGCACTTTCGCCTCTGTGATCGCGTTATCCGGTTCGGGGTTCTGCGGGGTTTCGTCGGGCATTAGCATACTCCTTCGGCGCAAGTGGTATCTGTTCGGAAACGGGAATTAAAGAAAGTGAGGCCGGTAAAACTGACCGAATGTTATCCTATCAACCGGTGATGTCAATATTTTTCTCCGCCGCCGCCATCCGTTCGCACGCCTGAGGGGGTGAACCTGACGCGTTAAAAATGCGAGCCGCAACAACAAAAGAGCTGTGGGACGAGAATGGTTTTGTGGTGATTCCACGATTGTTCGACGCGGCTCGCGTCCGCGAATTGCGAGCCGTGTGCGACGACGTGCTGGCGCAGTGGCTGGAAGAATCGAGCGCCGCATTCGACGCCGCCAACTCCACCAACATGGCTTATTTGACCGAGCCGCGTTACTTCACAAAACGTCCGGCAGGGTTGCGCCTGTTGCTCGACGCGATCACCGACGAAAAAATATTCGACGCGCTCGCGGAAATTTTAGACGGCAAACTGCTCTTTCATAACACGCAATACTTTTTCAACCCGGCGACCGAGACGCGCGCGGGCGACTGGCATCGCGATCAGCAGTTCGACGCGCCCGACGAGCAGAGCGAGCGGGAACGCATGTCCGGCCATACGGGCGTTCACGTCCACATCGCGTTCGTGCCCGACGACAATTTGGAATTCGTAGCGGGGACGCACAAGCGTTGGGACACGCCGGAAGAACGCCTGATTCGCAAGGGCCTGGACGGGCGCGAGAAAAATTCCGACACGATGCCCGGCGCGCGCCGGATCACGCTTGAGACGGGCGACGCGGTCGTCTTCAGCGCGTGGGGTATTCATCGCGGGCGCTACGACGCGAGCACACTCCGCCGCACCTTCGATATTATTTACGGCGACAATTCGTGCGAGTGGAACACGCCGCCGCCCACCTGCTTTCTCCAACCCGACGTGCTCGATCATTTAGACCAACGCTCGCGCCAATTCTTTCACAGGTTCGTCGAAACATACCGCCACAGGTGGGCGCGCGGCGAAGGACTGAGTACATAAGAGACGCCCGCCAGCCCGGCGCGCAAAAATAATTTTCTTGTCTCGCGCCGCGCCGAGCGAGTAGAATCCCGTTCGCCTTTCATTCGATGTAAATTTACGAGCCGACGGGGGCATCCTTCGTGAACACAACTGTTGAATCCGTACTGTGGCCGGACCGCTCGACCAAATGGGCGCGTCCGCTGTTTCTCGCCTCCGTCTCCGCAGGTTTCCCTTCGCCCGCCGAGGATTACATCGAGGGGCGACTCGATCTCAACCGCCATCTCATCAAGCACCCGGCGGCAACCTTCTTCGTGCGCGTCGCGGGCGATTCGATGATCGGCGCGGGGATTCATCCCGGCGACATCCTCGTCGTTGATCGCGCGCTTGAGCCGCAGGACTCGAACGTCGTGATCGCGGTCGTTGACGGCGTACTGACCGTCAAACGTATCTCGCAGCGTCATGGCAAACTCTTTCTCGTGCCCGACAACCAGGCATACCAGCCGCTTGAGATTCTGGAAGAGATGGAGTTTGAAGTGTGGGGCGTCGCAACCAGCGTCATCCATAATCTCTAAAGTGGGTCGCACACGACGCGGCGCAACATCTTCGCACTCGTCCCCTGCCACAACTTCTACCTCTCGCGCGAGCGCGTCGTGTCCTCAACCGTAGTTAGATGCGCGACGGTCGCGCCCCAGCCGCCGGATTGCGGCGGCGCGTCCGTCCACTCGCGTATGAAAGGCGTGCGCGCGAGAATGCCGTGCACGAGGCGACGCTGCACGCCCTGCCCCTTGCCGTGAATGATGCGCACGCTCCGAAAGCCCGCGCGTTGCGCTTCGGACAGATACTCACAAACGGCGCGTTCAACGTCGCGCGGCGCGATGGTGTGCAGGTCGAAAACGTCCGTCAGTTCGAGCCTGACGGGTTCGGGAAAAGGATTGTCCGGATCGAAATCGTCTTCGCCCGCGTCGTCCGCAACCTGGGGCGCGGCGGCCTCGCGCTCTGTGCGGTCGCGCGGCGCAAACAGAGTTTTTAACCAGTCGAGTAGTGGCATCGTGCGTACCCTTTAAAGCCCTCGCCCGCGAGTCTTAGCATACCTTGACACCGCCCGCACGCGCACATACACTCGCTCTCTTCCAAGTCATACAAAATTTCGTGTGGTTGCACGGCGTTTGCGGCGCGCGACGGCTCTGATTCTCTACAAGCAAAAATTCTGTCTCAAAGTGGAAAGGATGAAAAGCGATGGGTAAGCGAAACAAGATCACGGTGGTGGGCGCGGGCAATGTCGGCGCGACCGCCGCGCACTGGCTGGCGAGCAAGGAACTGGGCGACGTGGTGCTCGTGGACATCATCGAGGGCATGCCGCAGGGCAAGGCGCTCGACCTGGCGCAGGCCGCCCCCGTCGAGGGCTTCGACGCGCGCATGATCGGCTCGACGAACGACTACTCGCTGACGAAGGACTCGGACGTGGTCATCATCACGTCGGGCTTAGCGCGCAAGCCGGGCATGAGCCGCGACGACCTGTTGAAGACGAACGCGGGCATTGTTTCGTCGGTCGTGGACGAGATCGTCAAGTATTCGCCCGACTCGATCCTGATCATCGTCTCCAACCCGCTCGACGCGATGTGCCAGGTCGCGCTGCGTCGTTCGGGTTTCCCGAAACATCGCGTGATCGGGATGGCGGGCGTTTTGGATTCGGCGCGCATGCGTTGCTTTCTGGCCGAAGCGCTCGACGTGTCGGTCGAGAACGTGACGGCCTTCGTGCTCGGCGGGCACGGCGACACGATGGTTCCGCTGCCGCGCTATTCGACCTGCGCCGGAATCCCTGTCACGGAGTTGCTGTCGCCGGATCAGATCGAGGCTATCGTCAAACGCACGGCCAACGGCGGCGCGGAGATCGTCGGCCTCTTGAAGACCGGCTCGGCTTACTACGCGCCTTCTTCGGCGAGCGTCGAGATGACGGAGGCGATCTTGAAGGACAAGAAGAAAATCCTGCCCTGCGCGGCTTATCTCGAAGGCGAGTACGGCATCAATGGCCTCTACGTCGGCGTGCCCTGCAAGCTCGGCGCGCGCGGACTCGAACAGATCATCGAGATCAATTTGACCGCAGAGGAGCGCATCGCCCTGCAAAAGAGCGCGGCTTCGGTGCAGGAACTCGTCAACGTGCTCGGCCTTTAGGAGTTCACAAAGAGAATGGGACAATTATAGGGGCAGGGCTTGTTCCTGCCCCTATAAGTTTTCAGGAGAATTGCGTGCGCCCACTTCAAGTCTCCCTACGCCTGACGTGCTGCCTCTTATTTTGGTCACAACTCCTCTGCGCCGTTCACGCTATCGCGCAGACAAAAGTAGCATCCGTTCCCAAATTTCCCCTGCGGCAAAGCGGCCTCGAACTCGAACGCGCGGCGCAGGCGGGCGCGTTCTATTCGGTTGCGGGGCGACGCGCCGCAGCCTTCGGCTACGAGCACCGCGCGCTCGAAGCGTGGGTTTACCCGATGAAGATTCTGGACGACTTTCGTTTGTCGTTTCAGATCGAAGGCTACCCGCTTGAGTTCAGCGGCGCGGACACGCTCGCGCGCATCCGCGTCCGCCCCGAAGCCACGACCTTCACCTACTCGCACGCCGCCTTCACCGTCCGCCAGACGATCTTCGCGCCCCTGGACGAGCCGGGCATCATCATGCTGCTCGACGTGCAGAGCGCGCTGCCGCTCACGGTCAACGTCTCCTTCCGCCCGCGCCTGCGCCTCTCATGGCCTGCGGGGCTGATGACGGGCAGCCTCAATTGGGATGAAAAGACGAACCTCTATTTCATCTCTGAAGAGACGCGGCGCTACACGGGCGTCGTGGGTTCGCCCGCCGCGCGCGACGTGTCCGCGATGCCCTATCAGGAAGAGCCGCGCGACGTGCCCGCGCGCTTTCGCGTCGAAGCTCCGGCGGGCGCATCGGGTTCAAACTTCATCCCCATCGTCATCGCCGGAAGCATCGAAGGCCGCGCGGGGGCGAGGGCTGCCTACGAACGCTTGCTCTCCTCCGCCGCCTCGCTCTACGAACGGAACGTCGCGCATTATCGTCGCCTTGACGCAGAGACGCTCGGCATCTCGACGCCGAACAGGGAACTCGACGAGGCGTTCGCCTGGGCGAAGGTCGGCGTGGACAAGGGCATCGTGACGAACCCGCTGCTCGGCACAGGACTCGTCGCGGGCTATCGCACGTCGGGCGAGTCGGAGCGGCCGGGCTTCGCCTGGTTCTTCGGGCGCGACGCGCTCTGGACGGCGCTTGCACTCAACTCCTACGGCGACTTCGGGACGACGCGCACCGCGCTCGAATTCCTGAAGAAGTTTCAGCGCGCCGACGGCAAAATCCCGCACGAGATTTCGCAGAGCGCGTCGCTCATTCCCTGGTTCACAGATTACGAGTACCCCTGGGCGAGCGCCGACGCGACGCCGCTCTACGTCATCGCGCACGCAGATTATTTCCGTGCCAGCGGCGATCTCAAATTCCTGCAAGCCAACTGGGACTCGATACAGCGTGCCTATCGCTTCACCGAAGCGACCGACACGGACGCGAACGGCCTCGTCGAGAACACGAAGTTCGGGCACGGCTGGGTTGAAGGCGGCGGCCTCTATCCGGCGCACGAAGAGATTTACATGCAGGGACTCTGGGTTGCCGCCTCGCGCGATCTGGCCGAGATGGCTGCCGCTTTAAAAGAGGCGGAACCGTCCGCGCGCGCACGCGCCAATGCCGAACGCACGCGCGCAGCGACCGAGAAAACTTACTGGCTGCCGCAGCGCAACTTCTATGCTTTCGCCACCAGGCGCCCCGCCACAGAACCGCCCGAGGCCGACCCCGGCCCCAATCGCGCCGTGCGCCAGGCGCGCCTGAACGCCCTCAAAAACGCTCCCATCTACGATGAAAACACGGTGCTTCCCGCCGTGCCCCTCTGGTTCAAAACCCTGACGGACGAACGCGCCGAACTTCAACTGGACGAACTCGGCTCAGCCGCACTCGCAACCGATTGGGGCACGCGCATCCTCTCCAACGAAAGCCAACTCTACGACCCGCTCTCATATCACGCCGGTTCCGTCTGGCCGCTCTTCACCGGTTGGGCGAGCATGGGCGCGTACCGTTACGGTCGCGCGCACGTTGGCTTTCAGGCATTGATGGCAAACGCACTCCTGACGCGGCAGGGCGCGGAAGGCTCCGTCACGGAGTTATTGTCCGGCGACTTCAATGCGCCCTTCGGCCGTTCCTCGCACCATCAAATCTGGTCGGAGGCGATGGTCGTCACGCCCGCCGTGCGCGGCCTGCTCGGACTCGAAACGACGAACGCCGGGCGCGCCCTGCGCTTCGCCCCGCAACTCCCGGCCGACTGGAACGCGCTCGAAGTGCGAAACGTCCGGCTCGGCGACGCGCGCTTTTCGTTCACATACGAGCGCAACCCGGGGCGCATCAAGATTACGATCAAGCGACAACAGGCGACCGAAGCTGTCCGAGCGAAGTCCGCGAACGATGTGGCAGACGCGATCAACATCAGCGTCGCGCCCGCGCTGCCTCTCGACGCGCGCGTGCGCGGCGTGACGTTACAGGGGCGACCCGTGAACTTCACCCCGGCGCGCGCAGGCGACGTGCAGCGACCTGAACTCTCTTTCACCGCCGCGTCGCCCGACACGGAGATCGTGTTCGACTTTGACGAAGGCACGGAAGTTTATCTCGCCCCGCAACCGTTGCTGCGCGGCGAAACTAATCAGGGATTGCGGATTTTGCGCGCGCGTGCCGAAGCGGGAATGTTGCGCCTCCTTGTCGAAGGGCGCGGCGGGCACACCTACACGCTCGGCGTGCGCACTCCGCACAAACTCGGAAGCGCCCCCGACGTTGTCATCAAAGACGCGAGCGGGCGCAGCGACGCGCAGTTGAACATTCAATTCAAAGCGCAGACGCAAACATACGTGCGGCGCGAGATAAGCATTCCGCTGCGGGCGGCGGGCAGGTAGTCATCTTAAAATGGGCGCGAAAAGTTAGAAGTGGCCGGAGCGAAAGGTAAAAACGGCGCGGTGCAAAGTGAAACCGGCGAGTCGCACAGTAAAAACGGCGAGGCGCACAGTAAAAGAAGCGCAAAGTAAAAGCGGCGGGAGCTTTATTCTCCCGCCGCTTTTTTAGTTGATGACGTGTCGTTCGCGTCCGGCCTCAGCTTGCCGCCGTGTGGGCGGTACTGCGGCGGTCGCCCGCTCGGCCCCCAGTAAAATTTCCTCACCATGAGCAGCAGCCCGACGAGCGAGACGGCCGTGAGCAACAAGATCAACAGAACGTAATAGAGCATCCCCCGAACTCCTTGCCAACGACAGCCGCCCTGCTATCTCTTCAGCCAGCCGAACAGACCGTGCAAGACCGTCTCGCGGTTCTCTTCGTAGATGGCTTTCGTGAGCGGTATGGACATCGGGCAGACGCGCACGCAGTTCTGCGCGTTGCCGCAGTTGGTGATGCCGTCGTCGCCCATGATGCCTTCGAGCCGTTCGTCGCGCGTCATCTTGCCGGACGGGTGCATGTTCTGGTAGCGCACCTGCGCGATGGCCTGCGGGCCGATGTACTGGTCTTCGTCGTATTGCGGGCAGGCTTCCAGGCAACAGCCGCACGTCATGCAGCGCGAATAGGCGTAACGCTCCGCCACTTCGTCCTGCGTCATCTTCGGCCCTGCGCCGAGGTCGTGCGTGCCGTCAATTTCGATCCACGCCTTGACCTGCTTCAAGTGCTCGAACATGCGCGAGCGGTCAACCGCCAGGTCGCGTATGTTCGGAAACTTCGTCATCGGTTCGAGCGTGATCGGCTGCTCCAACTGATCCACGAGCGCGGAACACGACTGGCGAACTTTGCCGTTGATGATCATCGTGCAGATGCCGCAGACCTGTTCGAGACAGTTCATGTCCCAGACGACGGGCGTGGTGCGCGTGCCGTCCTTCGTCACGGGATTTTTTTGAATGTCCATCAGGCACGAGATGATGTTGAGATTGGGGCGATAGGGGACGCGAAATTCTTCCCAGCGCTGCGGCGCATCGGGGCGGTCGCGGCGCTTGATGCGGATTTCGACGAACTTCTGCGCCCTCTGCTGCTCAGGCGCAGGCGTATACGACCTGTCGGGGGTCGCCTCTGTGCTGTTTGTTTGATTGGTGTGCGCGCTCATAGCTCGTCTGATTTACCCCCCGCGTCTTCGATTGATTTACCGCGTTCACGGCGCGACTCGGCCTCGCCGTGATTCACATCAACGACCTTCTCTTTGTCCTGCGTCCACACGACGGGCGCGCTCAAATCCTTCGGCTTCTGCTCCCAGCCCTCGACCGGAACTTGCTCCGCGCCGTCCTTC